>JAITEA010000003.1 GCA_031282285.1 Helicobacteraceae bacterium | reverse complement strand
ATCTAGACGAGCAGATCGAGAGTATGGCGCGTTTTCGCGCGCGCTACAAGGGCGAACTAGCGATAGAGATTTTGCTGGTAAAAGGCGCCAACGATACGGATGAAAACTTCGCAGCGCTTGCCGCCGCGCTTAAAAAGATCGCGCCCGATCGCGTGGATATCGGCTCGATCGAACGCCCAAGCGCCTATCGCGTTCAAGCCGCGTCGATCGAAACGATGCGCTCGCTGTTAGATCGCCTCGCGGGTCTTAACGCGCAAATTATTCCTTCCGCTTACGCCGCCGCCAAACAATCGCTCGATAAAGAGTCTTTGCTGGCTTTATTAAATCGCCGATCGCTAAGTTCCGACGAAGCCGCCGCGATCTTGGACGATCGCTCGATCGCGCTGTTAAACGATCTTGTCGCAAGCGGTTTAGTCGCGATAAAAACGCAATCTGATAAGCGTTTCTACGCGCTCGAAGTTATTAGCTCCAAATAACGAATAAATAAGAGGCGGCTAAACCCCGCGTCGATCCGCGTTTCGCAGCGATCGCTTAAACGCGCCGTCAAGATCGCGGCGATCGCCTTCAACGCGGCGGCGATCGCCCGTTCGCCTATGCCGCCGATCGCGCGTTCGACCTGTCTCGCGACCGCCTTGATCGTGGCGCGCGCGGCGATATTGCGCTTTGCCCTCCGCCGCCTCTACGATGGCTCCGATCGTAGCCTCCGTCTCCGAAGGCGCTAAAGCGTAGGCTTCGATCGCCGACGCTTTTTTAAGGAAAAGTTCGCAAGTATATGGCGTTCGGTTTATAATTTTCATTGGAAAGAGAATGATTCGGTTTGTAAAAATAGAGGTTCGCTTTCGCAAAGGCGTTCCGCCGCGTAACGAGTTTTTGGGATCGGCTCTGCGCGGCGCGTTCGGCGCGGCGCTCAAACGAACCGTCTGCGTAAATCCAAAATATCAGTGCGAGAGCGCAAACGGCGATTTAGGCTGCAAATACGCGGCAAACTGCCTGTACGACGAGTTTTTTATACGCAAAAACATATATCACGCGTATCGATTCAGCAAACCAATCGGCGAAAACAATTACGATTTTTCTCTATATATATTTGAAAGCGCCTGCGAAAAACTGCCGTATATTCTAAACGCGTTAAAAGAGATGGCGAGCGCTTACGGTTTCGAGCGCGATCGCGAAAAGCCGGAAATAGACAAAATTATCTGCAACGATCGCGTAGTTTATGAAAACGACGAGTTTAATCTTAGCGCCGTCGAACCGCGTAATTTTGAGCCGCCAAACTTGCGGGATAAAATTACGCTCCGCTTTCAAACGCCGCTAAGAATGAAATCGGACAATAAACTGCTTGTTTCTAAACCCGCGCTAAGGCAGATTTTATTTTCTATCTTAGACAGGGTCAATAAGCTCAAAGGGTTGCCTACAATCAAACTGCCTTTCGAGCCTCTATATAAAGAGGGCGAAAGCGCGGTAGCCTTCAAGGATTACGCCCGTTTTTCCGCCAGACAGCAGACCAAGATGCAGTTGGGCGGGATTATGGGCTATATTCGCTACGAGACGATCGACGCCAAAAGCTATACGCTTCTGAAGCTGGGCGAAATCACGGGGGTCGGCAAACAGACCGTTTTTGGTCTCGGCGAAATCAAAGTCGAAGATAACGGCTGAAAGCGGCGCGATCGGAAGCAAGAGGGGCGGAGCGCTAAGAGCGGGAGCGTATAACCTTGCGGACGCCCTCGATCGCCTCGTAAACCGTTTTGTTGGCGGCGCGGTTTTCAAAGCGTCCCCTCGCCCGCTCCTCGTAGCTAAGTTCGGGCGGCTCCGGCGAAACAAAATCGGTTTTGCGATCCACGAAAAACTTGAAGTTGTTCAACTCTATGCCGTCGCACAGCGAGGTTTCGCGCTTGAGCGCGTTGAAAATCGACCTGATCTGATCGCGTTTGATATAATATTCCGACTTCATCGCTTGGCTGGAGAGCGTCAAAATCAAGGTGTCGCCGTTGAATCTAGCCGATCGCGCCGCCTCGCGCATAATCGGCGGAAGCGGCGCGAGCAGAGCGCGGATAACGCGCTGGCGCTTATATTTTGGATTGGAGCCGAAAAGTTTATGAACTATCGTTTCGCCGTTTTTCATATCACGATTTTATCCTTTCTTTTGCTGTGCGGCTGCGCCAGACAGGGCGCGCCTTTCTGGTCGGAGAGCAAAGAGGCGGGGGCGTTCGTCGTTGGCGCAAATTGATATTTTGATTATCGGCGGCGGCGCGGCGGCTTTAAGCGCGGCGCTGTTCCTGCCCGAAAAAACGCGCGCCCTGCTGGTCTGCAAACCGTACAATCTAGGCTGTAGCACGGAGTACGCGCAAGGCGGCATAGCCTGTCCGATCGACGCGGACGACATACAAAGCCATATCGACGACACCATAAAAGCCGGCGCGGGGCGCTGCCGCGAAGCCGTCGTGAAGCTGCTTGTATCCGAAGGCTACGAGCTGATGGGCGAACTGCTCAAGATGGGCGCGCCCTTCGATCGCGACGAAAACGGCGCCCTGCTGCGAGCGAAGGAGGCGGCGCACGGCAAGGCTCGCATCCTGCGCGCCGGAGGCGATCAAACTGGCGTTAAGATCAGATCGTTTCTGCTGGAAAAACTGCGCTACCCCGCGCGCTTTGGCGAGGTTGTCGATCTGCTAATCGAAAACGATCGCTGCTACGGCGCGACGATCGCAAGCGGCGATCTGCGCGAGAATATTTACGCGCGTCATACGATTATCGCAAGCGGCGGTTTTGGCGCGTTATACGCCGTTACCACCAATCCGCCCTCGATCTTGGGCGAGCTTCAAGGCATAGCCGCCTTTCGCGGGCGCAAGCTCTCCGATATGCACTTTACGCAGTTTCACCCCACCGCGCTGGCGACGGGCGCTCCGGCGCAAAAGCCGCTGCTGAGCGAGGCGCTGCGCGGAGAGGGCGCGACGATTATCGACGATCGCGATCGGCGCTTTTTGGAAGATTACGGCGCGAACGAGCTTTCCCCGCGCGATCTGGTTTCCCGCGCCGTTTTCGCGCATATCAAATCTGGGCGCAAAGCCTATCTGGACCTAAGCGGCTTTGACGAGCGCTATTTGCGCGAGCGCTTCGCGTCGGCGTACGGCAAGCTGATCGAGTTTGGACTAAAGCCGCCCTTTGGCAAAGCGCCGATCTCGCCCGCGTTTCACTACGCGATGGGCGGGATCGCGATCGACGAGCGCGCCAGAGTTTTGGATACCAAAGGGCTTTACGCGATCGGCGAGGCGGCTATGAGCGGCGCGCACGGCGCGAACCGGCTGGCGAGCAACAGCCTGACGGAAGCGCTCGCGTTTGGCGCGATCGCCGCCGAAACGATCGCCTCGGATTCAAGCTCCGCCAAGGAGCGATCGTTTGGCGTTATCGGCGAGCCAAGCCGCGTAGAGGGCGACGGCGAAGTTTTGGATACGATCAGAGATACGCTCTGGAACCGCGCGGGCGTGGAGCGCGACAGCGCTTCGCTGAACAAAGCCGCTTCGGTTTTAGAGGCGCTTTCGGAGCGCAAATTAGGTTTATTGACGCGGCGATCGCTTATAACGGCGCGGACGATTATCTCGCACGCGATCGACGAAAAACAGAGCGTCGGCGCGCACTATATCGGCAAGGAGAGCGTTTGAGCCAGACACCTATTTTGATTCTTGACTTCGGATCGCAATACACGCAGTTAATAGCGCGGCGCGTCAGAGAGGAGCGCGTCTATTGCGAGATCGTTCCCTTCTCGACGCCGATCGAGGCTATCAAAGCGCGCGCGCCGCAGGGCGTTATACTTAGCGGCGGTCCCGCGAGCGTTTACGACAAAGAGGCGTACCTGATAGACAAGGCGGTTTTGGAGCTTGGCGTTCCGATTCTGGGCGTCTGTTACGGTATGCAACTGATCGCCCATCTGCTTGGCGGCGAGGTGCTGCGATCGCCCAAAAGCGAATACGGCAAAGCCGAGATCGCCGTCCGTAACTCGCCGCTGTTTGCCGGCACGCCAAAAACGCAGATCGTATGGATGAGCCACGCCGATCGCGTTACGCGCCTACCGGAAGGTTTCGTCCAGATCGCCGCCTCGAGCAACGCGCCCTACGCCGCGATCGCCGACGAATCAAGGCGCATCTACGCGCTCCAGTTTCACCCCGAGGTGGCGCATACCGATTACGGCGCGAAAATATTGCGATCGTTTGCCGTCGATATATGCGGCGCTACGCCAAACTGGTCTATGCGCTCCTTCGCGCAAACGCAGATCGAAGCCTTGCGCGAAAAAATCGGCGATCGCAAGGTTCTGTGCGCGCTCTCCGGCGGCGTGGATAGCTCGGTGGTCGCCGCGCTTTTGCACCGCGCGATCGGAGACAGGCTGGTTCCCGTTTTTGTCGATAACGGGCTTTTGCGCCTGAACGAAGCCGAAAAGACGCGCGAGGTTTTCAAGGAGCGGCTGAAAGTTCCGCTGATCGTCGCGGAGGCTTCGGACGCATTTTTGAACGCGCTGAGCGGCGTGCGCGATCCCGAGCAAAAGCGCAAAATTATCGGCGCGACATTTATCAAGGTGTTCGAGCAAGAGGCGAAAAAGCACGGCGATATAGCGTTTTTAGCGCAGGGAACGCTCTACCCCGACGTGATAGAGAGCGTCAGCGTCAAAGGTCCGTCCAAAACCATCAAGAGCCATCACAATGTCGGCGGGCTGCCCGACTGGATGAAGTTCGAGCTGATCGAGCCGCTAAGGGAGCTTTTCAAAGACGAGGTCAGGGCGCTTGGCTTGGAGCTTGGCTTGCCCGAGGAGATGGTCTATCGCCACCCGTTTCCGGGTCCCGGGCTTGCGGTGCGGATTATGGGCGAGGTTTCGCAAGAGAGTCTCGATCT
>JAITEA010000180.1 GCA_031282285.1 Helicobacteraceae bacterium | reverse complement strand
GAGATGTCAAACGCCGACGAAGCTACGCGCTACCTCAAAAAACTGCATTCGATCGCGCGCTATCTGGATATCAGCGACGCGAATATGCAGGAAGGCTCCTTCAGATGCGACGCCAATGTTTCAATCAGACCAAAGGGCGATCCGAAGCTATACACCCGCGTGGAGATCAAAAATCTCAACAGCTTCAAGTTTATCCAAAAGGCGATCGACTACGAGGTGGCGCGGCAGATCGAGGCGTGGGAGGACGGGCTTTATAAGGAGAAAATCTGGCAGGAGACGCGGCTGTACGACAGCGTCAAAAATGAGACGCGCTCGATGCGGGGCAAGGAGGAGTCGGCGGATTACCGCTATTTTCCCGATCCAGATCTAACGCCTATCGAGCTGGACGAAGCGATGCTGAACGAAGCCAAAAACCTGCCCGAACTGCCCGATCAAAAGCGCGCGCGCTATATCAACGAGTGGGGGCTAAGCGCGTACGACGCGAGCGTTATCACGAGCGATCTGGATTTTGTCGCCTATTTCGAGACGCTGATGCGCGCCGCGATCGCGCCCAAAAACGCCGCGTCGTGGCTGACTACGGAGCTTTTAGGCAGGCTGAACAAGGCGCAAAAGCCGATCCGCGAAAGCCCGATAAGCCCCGAAACGCTGGCGCGCTTGATCGGACGCATAGAAGATAGCACGATCAGCGCCAAAGCGGGCAAGGAGACGCTGGATTATCTCTTCGCAAACGGCGGCGATATCGACGAGGCGATCGAGAAGCTGGGGCTAAGGCAGGTAAGCGACGATAGCGCGATCGCCTCCGCGATCGACGCGGTTTTGAGCGCGAACGCGGCGATTCTTGAGCGGTACAAAAACGGCGAAACCAAATTGTTTGGCTTTTTTGTCGGGCAAGTTATGAAGCAAAGCGGCGGCAAAGCCAATCCGTCGAAGGTAAACGAACTGCTGAAAAAGGCGATCGGCTGATTTTGCCGCGTCTCTCAGGTTGTTTTCGCTATTTTTGGTTTAATAAAGGGGGCGATAATGTTTAGATTAGCGTTGATTTTCTGCGTGGCTTTTTCGGCTATGAACGCGGGTATTTTGTTTGGCGCCAGATACGGTATAGCCGATCAGAGAGGCTCGTATAAGGGCGTCGGCACGGATAAGGACGACAAAAGACCGTGGGGCGCGGGGTTGATGGCGGGCTACGCTTTCGAGGATTTTCGCGTTATAGGCGTTCTGGACGATTTTGACAAGAGCAAAAAGGCGACGCTGGCGACGCTTGGCATACATCTGATCGAAGCCGACGACGAGTTTATTCACGGCTTTCTTGGGATCGATGTAGGTCAGTTGCAATATCGGCACAAGCTCGCGCCGAAAACCGAAGAGGCTACGATGGGCGGATTGTCGATCGGTCTTATTCTGCTTGACGATCGCTTTCCAAATATGCAGATGGAGCTTGCCTATCGCTATCTGAAACGCTTCGGCTCGTTGCCCGAAGATGTAAAGATCAAAGATATGCAGCATATATATCTGGGGCTGTCTTTTGATCTGAATCTTTTTTGAGGAGTAGCAATGCAAATCATCACGAAGACAATCGCGCCGGCTGCGATCGGACCCTATTCTCAAGCTATAGTTCACGGCGATCTTGTGTTCGCGAGCGGGCAGATCGCGCTTAAAACCGACGGCTCCTTTGTGGGCAGCGGTATAGCCGATCAGGCGAAGCAGGTTTTCAGTAACCTCAAAGCCGTTTTGGAGGCTTCGGGCAGCGGCGTGGATAAGGTGCTGAAGACTACGCTGTTTCTAACCGATATTAACGATTTTACGCTGGTCAATGCGCTCTATGCGGAGTTTTTCGGTTCGCATAAACCGGCGCGAAGTACCGTGGCGGTAAAACAGCTGCCCAAAAACGCGCTTGTGGAATTAGAGGCTATCGCCGCTTTGAAATAGTTTGCCGTTGCCGCTACCTCGCATACGCGATCGGTTAGTTGCCGCAAAAATAGATTGCGCGTTATAAATCGAAAAAGCCTTTGATGGCGCTTTTGAAATCCTCCATATTAAACGCCGATAAACGGTATATTAAAACGCCGTTTAATAATCCGCGTTTCGTAACGCTTTGGCTGATAGGTTGCGGCGCGGCGCCCTTTATCGATTTGACCAAAACGGCTTTGCCGCCCGATCCAAAATAGCTGATCAGCGAATCGTATTTATAGATCGTTTCCACCAAGTCCAGCTTGCCGCTTTTGCACTCGATCGCGAATATGCGATTGCCTTTAACGCCCAAAATATCAAATTCGTTTATCACCTCCGGCGCGAACTCTATCTGAACGCCAAGCGCCAAGTCGTCAAACCCAAGCGAGTCGGCGATCCAGAAAACCGCCTCCTCAAAAATGCCGCCTATATTGTTTAACGCGTTCTTATTAGAAGGCGGCATATCAAAACCGCATACGGTTAAGCGCCGCGCAATATCGGCGTAGTTTTTGAGGAGCGCCTCTCGCGAACAGTTCTCTTTAGCCCGCCACTCGTAACGCATACGATCGAAGCGCTCTTTTTGCGCCCCAAACAGCGAAACGACCGCCTCGCGTCTAGGCTCAAGATCGCTTCTTGTTTCGCTGCGCAAAATCTTGTAATCGGCGAGCGCGCAAAAGGTTTTCAGATCGAGATTTTTTAGCGCTACCGGCTTTGAGTTATACGCGCCGTCGATCGCGCTTGCCTTGTTTTCGTATATATCGTACGCGATCGCCTTGCCGCCGCGATCAAAGATCGCCTTAGCCCACGATAGCGTAAGCGTTAATGGCGTATCGGAACTGTGCAGCCAAATCTCTTTGCCTTCCGCGCAGCGATCCAGCGTCGCGGAAATCTGCGCGGGATCGTAGGCAAACGTGAAACCCTCGAGCAAAACCGCGTCCGTGCGCCACGATCTAGCGTTTGCCGCTTCGTAGGCGTTCATACCCCGTTGCAAACTTTGCGCCGCGCAGACGCGCCAAGGCGCGTTATCGTGGAGTATCAGATGACCTTCCAGCGACTCAAACAGCGAGTAATAAACGGGCGTTAGCTCCGAATGATGGGCGCCTAATATGGAAACCAAGATCACTGGAGTCTTTTCGCTATAGAGTTAGCCGCCTCAAAAGCGTTTTGATACACCTCGCAATCAAACGGCGCGAAAGCCGCCGCGTCCGAGTAGCCGCACAGCAGACCAATCGGCGTAACGCCCGCGTTAAGCGCCGCGTTTATATCGATTGGCGTATCGCCGATCATAAATATATTATCCTCCGATAGCGCCGTTTGCAGCCGCTCTAGGGCGAGCAGTATCGGCTCGGGGTGCGGCTTGGGATTTTGCGTATCCTCAAAACCCACGATCGCGTCGATATAATCCCGCACGCCCAGATGCGCCAAAATCTCGTTGGAGCGGCTCGCCATTTTCGTGGTAACCACGCCGATTCGCGCAAAAGGTTTAAGCGTCGCCAGCGCCTCTTTAACCAGCGGCAGCAGCAGCGTCTTGGTCAGGCACACCGCGCTATAGCGCTCCTTGTAGCGATCGATATAGTTTTGCAGCCGCGCCTCCTCTACGCCCAGCGCGGCGAACATCTTGTTCAGCGGGTTGCCGATCATCTTAATAATCTCGCGCGAAGGCGGCGACGGCTCGCCAAAATAGGCGAACGCGGCGCCGAAACTCTCGACGATCGCCTCGGTAGAATCGATCAGCGTGCCGTCGAGATCGAACAACACAGTTGCGGTTTTTGCCATAATTAGCTCCATATTTTGCGAAAGGTTGGCGTGCGCTCCGTAAAAGAGGCTCTGGATTTTGGCGCT
>JAITEA010000070.1 GCA_031282285.1 Helicobacteraceae bacterium | reverse complement strand
GTGAGCGCCGAAGTGTATGTTATGCCTAGTTATCAAAAGTTCGATCTGGCGGATTACCGCCTGAACGAAAAGGAGAAAGCGTTTGGCGTTCGCGGTTCTTATAGCATGGGTTATGCGGGCGGCGGAGGCGATTGGGAGCTATTGCAGCTTTTCAGAATTGTTGGCGATAAGTTGGTCATGATCTTAAGCGTCGAAATGTACGAGCTTCAGAATATCGCAGGTAGTTGGCATGACGACGGTACGCGCGATCATGATATTTCGGAGTATAAAGCCACTTTGCATGTGCTTAAAAGCAAAACGGGCGGTTTTTATAATCTGATGATCAAATCGGAGGGTAAAGTCATAGATACTTTGTATTGGGATAGCGAAGTAGGGCGGTATCCCTTTAGGCATTTGGATGCGGAGAGCGGCGAGTTCCTCTATTAGGTGATGCAAAGGATATATTTTGGGCGTTAATAACCCGCTGGCAAAACGAATTATCCCGTGTCTGGATATTAAAAACGCGCGCGTGGTCAAAGGGGTGAACTTTGTCGGTTTAGCCGACGCGGGCGATCCGATCGAGGTGGCGCGCCGCTACAACGACGAGGGCTCGGACGAGCTATGTTTTCTTGATATAACGGCAAGCCACGAGGCGAGGGGGCTAATGGTCGAAGCGCTGCGCGAGGTAGCCAAAGAGGTATTTATCCCGCTGACGGTTGGCGGCGGCATTAACGAGTTGGATGATATTTACGCGCTGCTTAGCGTCGGCTGCGACAAGGCGAGTCTGAACTCGGGCGCGGTGAAAAACCCGCGTTTTGTGGACGAGGCGGTAAAGCGTTTCGGCAGCTCTACGATCGTAGCCGCGATCGACGCGAAAAAAACGGGCGATCGTTACAATGTCTATATTCACGGCGGGCGGATCGATACGGGGCTGGACGCGCTGGAGTGGGCGAGGGAGGTTTGCGATCGCGGCGCGGGCGAGATTTTGCTCACCAGTATGGATACCGACGGCGTGAAAAAAGGCTACGATCTGGAGATCACAAAGCTGATCTGCGATGCGGTTCCGATCCCCGTGATCGCAAGCGGCGGGGCGGGGACGATGGCGCATATCAAAGAGGCTTTTGAGGCTGGCGCGGACGCGGCGCTTGCCGCTTCGATCTTTCACTATCAGGAGATCGCCATTGGCGATCTGAAACGATATCTATTACAAAATAATACGGAGGTAAGAATATGATTGTGTGCGCGGGAAAAAGCGAACGGTTTGATTTTGCGATGCCAATTGGGGTAGGGCTGGTAAGCGCGGCGATCAACCTTACGCAGCTATGTCTTATGCAGCGACCGAAATATCTGCTATTTATCGGCACGGCGGGCAGCTACGAGGATTACGACTATTTGCAGATCGTAACCTCGCAGGGCGCGGCGAATATCGAGCTTAGCCTGCTGCAAAATCAGAGCTATACGCCGATCGACAATGTGCTGCTCAGCGCGGGCGATCTGGTGGCGCACCAAACGCTGGTGAATTCGAGCAACTATATCACGACCGACGCGAAGCTGGCAAAAGAGATGAAGCGGCACAAGGTGGGGCTTGAGAATATGGAGTTTTTTGCGGTGATCTCTGTGGCGCGCGAGTTTGGGATAGGGGCGGGCGGCGTCTTTTGCGTAACCAATCACGCTTGCGCCGAGGCTCACGCCCAATACGAGGCGCATCACCAAGCCGCGCTCGATAGGCTTGACGGCTACGCCAAAAGCGAACTTTTGCCGCGCTTGCAATGAAGCGGTTTCTACCGGACTTTGCCTACGACGAGATTGCGGCTGAGTTTGCGCCGAGCTTTCGCGCCGCGCAGATTTTTCAGTGGGTGTATCGCCGTTATGTTACCGATTTCGAGCAAATCTCCACGCTGCCGAAAACTATGCGCGCCGATCTTGCCGAGCGCTTTACGCTGGAAGGCGTAGCGATCGCGGCTAAGCAAACCAGCGAGGACGGCAGCGTCAAATATCTCTTTCGTCTGGCGGACGGACATACGATCGAGGCGGTTTTGCTGTTGATGCGCGAGGAGCAAAGAGACGACGAGGAGCATACGCTGAAGCAGGCGCAATATACGATCTGCCTCTCCACGCAGGTGGGGTGCAAGATTGGGTGCGCCTTTTGTATGACGGCGAAGGGCGGGTTTGAGCGCAACCTGAGCGCGGGGGAGATTGTGTCGCAGGTTTTGCTGATCAAGCGCGACCGGCTGATGGACGCGGAAAAGGGGCTGAATATCGTCTATATGGGCATGGGCGAACCGCTGGACAATCTGGACAATGTAGCCAAAGCGATCGCGATCCTCTCCTGTAAAGACGGCTTGAATATCTCGCCGCGCAGACAGACGCTCTCCACTAGCGGCATCTCGCCCAAGATCGCCGCGCTTGGCAAAATGAATCTCGGCGTTTTGCTCGCCATTTCGCTCCACGCCGTGGATAACGAAACGCGCCTAAGGCTGATGCCCATAAACAAAGCCTACGATATAGCGTCGATTATCGCCGCTGTGCGGGCGTATCCTATCGATCTGCGTAAACGGGTTATGTTTGAGTATCTGATGATCAAAGGGATTAACGATTCGCTTGAATGCGCGAAAAAGCTGGTCAAACTCTTGAGCGGGCTGCGCGCCAAAGTTAATCTTATCGCCTTCAATCCGCACGAAGGCAGCGACTTTGAGCGCCCAAGCGCCGCCGCGATCGAGGCGTTTCAACGGCTGTTGCTGGATCGCGGGCTGCTCTGCGTTGTGCGCCAGTCGCGCGGTATCGACATCGACGCGGCGTGCGGACAATTGCGAGAGCGGCTTGGCGTAAAGGCGGCTCTGGTATGATTGTGCCTTATGTTTCACATGAAACATTTCCTCTGCGCTGACAGATCGAAATCAAAATGTTTCATGTGAAACATAGTTAA
>JAITEA010000059.1 GCA_031282285.1 Helicobacteraceae bacterium | reverse complement strand
TCCGAACCCTCTTTGATTTTGGATTTGCAAACCAAAGAGGCGATCGAGCGCTATATCGAGGATGCGACGGGCGAAAGCTACGCTAGTTTAAGCGCCCGCTTCAAACCCGCCGAAAAGTTTTCCGCAAGGCGCCCCTAACGCCAACGCTCAACGCAAGGTCGCGGCTAAAAGCGCTCTGCCGCTAAAGCCGCATAATTAACACAATGGCGCGATCAACCCACCGATCGCGCCCCCCCCTATCCGCTTCTCTATATATCCGCGCAAACGCATTTCCGCGTAGCGCCCCTGCCTCTTGCGTCATTCCCGCGACGGAGCGATAGGAGGCGAAGCCTCCGCCCCGAAGGGTATCGCGTAGGAAGGCGTGAATCCATCTTGTTCCCCTATGCGAGCGTAGCTTGCGCTCCGCTTCGCCCCCCGATAAGGGGGGCAAGGGGGGTTTTCCCAGTCATTCCCGCGTAGCGCCCGCTTCACAGGAGCGCAAGGCGCGTAGGCGGGCGGGAATGGCGAGAGAGGAGGGGAGGGAGAAGGGTTGCGCCGTTCGCCGTTATTGGAATATGTTATAGGTTATGGGCGGTTTTGAACGCATAGTAGCTTTCGCACTTGGCGATCAGCGCTTCGCTTAGAGGTTTCAGCGATCCGTATTCGCTCCAGAGCGTATCCTCTACGATGTCGTGGATTTTGCCCGCGATCTCGGTCGCTTCGCGTTTCAATTTTGCCAGCTCTTTTTTTGCCTCTTCGGTTTGCATATTCGCTCCTTAAAATAAAATTAACGCCGTCAGCCGTGGCTGCCCGCGGTGGCGAAACCGTATATCATCGAACCGCATTCGCCTCTCTTAACGCCTCTATACATCCGGATCGTCTCGCCTTGGCGCTCAAAGCCGTATATCTTCAAAATCCGCGCCGCTTCGCCGTTTTCCGCCGGCAGATCGATAGCGATTGGCTTTTGCCCCCTGATCGCGACTACGGCGCGAAGCAGCGTTTCCGCGTCGTTGTAAGCCGCCTCGCGGGCGAGAAAAGGTCCGGCAAAAACGCTCTTGCCGATCGCTCTGGAATGTAGCGCGCCGTTTGGCGAAACCAAGATCAGCGAGCTTGGAAAGATCATATCCTCGCGGACAAACGCCGCGCGCTCCTCGCCAAACGCCGCCGCGCCGTATTTGATAAATCCGCTCGTATCCCCGCTCTCTAGCTGCCGCAGGCGATCGGCTGAAAGCGGCGCCGTTTTCGTCGCTCCGCCGCGCAAAACATATCTGTGGCAAGCGCCCTCCTCTTTGAAGCCGTAGCGCTCGTAAAACGCCGCCATATTCGGTTCGGCGAAGAGCTTCTGCGTCGCCCTTTCAGCCGCGATCGCCTCCAGCGCGCATTCAAAGAGTTTCGTCCCAATCCCGCCGCGGCGCCGCGGTTTTTCAACCAGAAAGTTGCACAACCACGCCGTTTTCTCGTGCGCGTAGCCCATAATCGCGCCCGCGAGAAAATCCCCGTCGTACGCGCCAAACGAGAGGTAAAAAAACCGCGATCGTATTCTCGACAGCTCGCCCTCGTCGGTCAGCCACCCTTCGGCTTCGCCCCAGCGCGCGATTGTCGGTATGTCGGATTCGTTCAGCCAGCGGATTTGCAACTTGCGACCAATCTTATCAGCTCGTTTTCGCTCAAAACCCCGCGCTTGCGCGAAACCTCCTCGCGCACCGCGTCAAGCAGAGCGTTCAGCTCCGATCGCGACCGCGCGATCTTGCGCCGCTTCAAATGATAGTTCAGCGTCGCGCTACCGCTGTGCTTGCCGATGGGAAAGAGCCGCTTGGCGCCCACGATCGACGGCGCGAACGGCTCGTAAGCGGCGCCGTTTTTCAAAACGCCGTTCGCGTGAACGCCGCTTTCGTGGGCAAACAGCGCCTTGCCGACGATCGGCGCGTTGCGCGGCAGGCGGATTTTCGCCGCTTTCGCCACGCGCTTGGTTAGCGCTTTCAAGCTGTCCGCGTCGATCGCGCGCGGCTCGCCAAATAGCGTCGTTAAGCACATCAAAACCTGCTCGAAGCTGGAGTTGCCGGCTCTTTCGCCAAGCCCGATCGCCGTCGTATTGACGCTGATCGCGCCCGCTTCCAAAGCGGCGATCGCGTTTGCCGTAGCCATACCAAAATCGTTGTGCGCGTGCATTTCGATTGGCATTATAGCGGCAAGTTCGCCAACGATCGCGGCGCATTTTAACGGCGTCAAAATCCCGACCGTATCGCAGAAGCGGAATCGATCGGCGCCCAGATCGCGGCTGAAGGCGACGATCTCCTTCAAGAAACCAATATCGGCGCGCGATCCGTCCTCGCCGCCGACAAAGACAAACAGCCCCTCTTTTTTGGCGAGCGAAACCGTCTCCTCCAGCGCCCTGAAAAGCCTGTCGCGATCGCCGCCAAGTTTGAGCGCGATCAGCAGATCGCTCGTCGGAACGCTGAGATCGACCGACTTGACGCCGCACTCCAGCGAGGCTTCCAGATCGGCTCTTGTGGCGCGATTCCAGCTTGTCATACGGCAAGGCAGATTCAGATCAATCAGCGCTTTTATATCCTCGCGCTCGGTTTTGCCCATAGCGGGGATGCCGATCTCAAGCTCGTCCGCGCCAGATCTGACAAGCAGCGAGGCGATCTCTAGCTTGTCGGCTCTGGAGAAAACGACAAACGGCGCCTGTTCGCCGTCGCGCAATGTCGCGTCGTGAATAATCACGCTTCGGCTTCCCTCTCGCCGCCGCCAAAATAGTCGCGCGCGGCGGATAACAGCGCTTTGCCGACCGGCTCGCCTGCGTATTTGTCGCTGGCGTTTAGACCGATGGATTTCAGCTGCGTTTCTGGACAGCGCCCGATCTTAGCCGTCAGCAATAGTTGAACGCCTTTCAGCGCCGCTTTTATGCCCTCGATCGGTCCCGTCCCGCAACTATCCTCGCCGCTGCAGTAGCTCGCGACGCTTCGTTTGGAGTAGAGCCTGTAGCCGCGATCGCCGGCTTCGTAAATATCAAACCGTTCGCACGATCCAAAATGCAGATCGATCCGCTCCCCGCTTTGGCTCGTTACCGCGATCAGCGCTGTTTTGCCATCGGAGCTTAAGGCGCGGAGATCCTCGCTGGCTTTGTCGAGATGTTTGCGGAAGTTCTCGATCGCTTGCCAGCTTTCGCCGCGATTGGCGCGCTGGTATTCGTCTTTAAGCTCGTCAAGCGATCGCGGCGCGTAGTCGCCGTAGCCAAACTCCGCGCTTTTGTCCTCGCCAAGCAATCCAACCGCGTCGGCGCGGCACTGGCGGCAGTGCGTCATCTGCGCCGTGTCCAGCCCGCACAGCGCTTGCGCTTTGGCAACCTGCGCCGCCGTCGCGCTCGGAACGCCGTTAAGCGCGAAATGGGTTCCAAAGCGCGGCTCGCTAAGCAGCGGCATAATGTTATGCAGGAAAACGCCCATCTCTTTGAGTTTGGCGCTAACTGCCGGCAGATGCGCTTCGTTGATATTGGGGATCAGCACGCTGTTGGCTTTGATCAGCGTCCCGTTGGCGACGGCTTTTTTGATCCCCTCGATCTGCCTTTCGAGCAACAAAGCGGCGGCGGCAACCCCGCGAAGCCGCCGTTTTGAGCGCGCGTCGTAAACCCACGGGTAGATCTGCGCGCCGATCGCGGGATCGACGGCGTTGATCGTAACGGTGATATGATCTACGCCAAGCGCGTTTAGATCGTCCGCAAATTCGGCGAGGCGCAAGCCGTTTGTCGATATGCAGAGCTTGAGATCGGGCGCGTGTTCTTTGACAAGTTTCAAGGTTTCAAAGGTCTGCTTCGGGTTCGCCAGCGCGTCCCCGGGTCCGGCTATGCCTACGACGGAGAGCTGTTTGATGCGACCGCCGACATACAGAACCTTTTTTATCGCCTCGATCGGCATAAGTTTCGCGGAGGTAACGCCCGGTCTGGATTCGTTGGAACAGTCGTATTTGCGGTTGCAGTAGTTACACTGGATATTACAGGCGCTCGCCACGCTCAGATGAATGCGGGCGTAGTATTTGTGCGCGCCCTTGCTGTAACAGGGGTGATTATTGATCTTTTCCATCGCTTCTGCGTACATGCCAGACCTTTCAAAATGCGTTGGCGGCATTGTCGCATAGCCAGTAGGCAGATATATGACGCTTTTTTAATCAACAAATGAAATACAGCTTGACTTTTTAGAATTAGCGTTACGCGGATATGGCGGAATAGCCGCGATCAACGATCGCGGCTATATAAGACGATAGGCTTAGAACCGCTATTTCGTCTGCCAATATAGAATCGGGTAACCGCCGCCGTCAGGCATAACCCACGGGGCGACTACGCTTGAACCAAACCGCCAGCTCAAACCGCCTTCCTCGACAGATTTCGAGTATGTCGCCGGATTTTCTAGCTCCCCTTTGGACTTGTCGATTCCGCGCGATCCGTTCTCGCCGTTTGCTATCGTCGCGTCCATATCTTCCAGCGCGAAGTTATTAGCCGTACCGCCGTCGTACATCGTCAGCCCGTTTACGCGGTTGGTATTCTTGTTACCTATTACGGCGTCGTTGATCGCCGCGTTGTTGATCACTTTGGCGTAGTAAGCCGAGCCGACGATCCCGCCCACGTCGCTTCCGAGCGCGCCCAATCCTACGATATCGGCGCCGGTTCCTTCCACTTTCGCCGTCGAGTAGTTGTACGCGGCAAAACCGTGCTTGCTAAATATGCTCCCGACAATCCCGCCTACGGTGTCGATCGCGCTAATCTCGCCCGCCGAATAGCAGTTCATGATCCCGCTTCTATCCATAAAGCCCGCGATCCCGCCGGCGTTTCTGCCTTCGGCTTTCACCGTCCCGTCAAAATAGGAAGCGCTAATCAGCGCGCCGATCTCCTGCGCGTATCCCGCGATCCCGCCCAGAAAGTTTTTGCCCGTTATCGTAGCCGTTGAATAGCTCTTGACTATCATTCCGTCCGTAAGGTAGCCAACCACGCCGCCGATATGATTGCTTATCTCTCCGCCCTGAACTTCGCCCGTGGAATAGGAGCTCTCGATCGTCCCAGAAACCATCGTACCAACCACGCCGCCGGCGTTGTTATGCTCTACAAAGATCGTCGCGCTAGAGCCGCTATCTTTTATCACGGCGCGATTGTCCATATAGCCCGTTATGCCGCCCGCGTTTTGGTAGCTCGCCGCGATTTTGCCTTCCGATCGGCAGTTGTCGATCAAACCGTAAAAGAGCGCGCCCGCTACGGCGCCGACATACTCGTGCCCTCTAACGCCTTTGGAATCGTCGGTCGCCACAATCAGATTTTTCACCGCGCCGTTTTCGCCTACCGCGCCAAACAGCCCTATATAGTCGTAACGCGCGCTCGTCGGATCGGTTTTGTCGATCCAAAGCCCGCTTATCCTATGCCCGTCGCCGTTAAATACGCCCGTAAACCGCGCGTTATACGCGCCGATAGGCGTCCAGCCTTCGCCCGAAAGCGACAAGGTTATGTCGCTTACCAGCATATATCTGCCCGATCTGGCGGCGTAATTTAAGTTAATCGCCTCCAAATCCGCCTGCGTTCGCACCTCTTTAACGCCAGCGACGGCGTAAAAATCAATATTCGCGCCAAGCGTCAGCGCCGCGCTCGGCGCGCTCGCGCCCGCCAGAAACCACGAGCCCTCGAACAGATTAGACGGATTGATCGCGCCGCCTGAAAGCCGCCGTCTTTCTACCAGATTCAAATTCGCGTCAAAAAACCTCACGCAATACTCGCCGGCGGAGAGCGCCTCGCAGCTATCGGTTAGCTCCCGCGCCGCGCCGCCTCCGCTTGGACCGCCTGTTACGCCGTTTGTCTGCCAGTAAAACCTCGGATACAGATCGCCGCTTTCCATTACCCACGGGCGGGCGTCCTCTCCGCCAAAACTCCAGCCTATCGCCTGAAACGAGGCTTTGTCCCTAAGCGTCTGAAGCGAAACCAGATCGCCGATATAGTTCATGTCCTTTTCGGCGATCTCCGTTCCTTCCCACGCCAGATTATTTATCGCGTCTGGACTTGGCAGATACCCGCCCACGCGATTGATATATTTGCTTCCGCCCTTAACCTCTGGATTGATCGCGGCGTTACTTCTCACCCTGTAGTTTCTGCTCTCCCCGACGATACCGCCTACGCGCTCGTCCCCGCCGACGCTCCCCAGCGCGTACGAGTATTCGACAGAACCGCCGTTGGAAACCTCTCCGGCTATGCCGCCGACATATTTCGATCCGCTGATATTACCAGCGGAATAGGCGTTTCTGATCGCGCCGTCCATAAATCCGGCGATCCCGCCCGCGTTTTGCCTAGAGCCGCCCAACGAGATATCGCCCAAAGCGTAGGCGTTGGTTATCGAGCCTGCCATATAGCCCGCGATCCCGCCCGCCGCGTAGTTGCCCGCGTAAATGTCGCCTTCGGAATAGGCGTTGGTTATATGACCAAACATATTGCCGGCTATGCCGCCCGCGTAGTTATACGCCTTTACGGAGCTTGTCGAGCCGCCGTTTACAATCGTTCCTTCTATATAACCCGCGATCCCGCCGACATAGCTAGAAATCGTCATTCCGCAGCGGTCGGCGCAACCTCCTTCTACCGATCCCGAAGTTCGGGCGTTGATAATCGAACCGTCCTCCGTATTGCCGACGACGCCTCCGGCGGAGCCTTTGTAGCCGAATACTCTGCCGTCGAAACGGCTGTCTATAATCGCGCCGCCGTTTTTCATCTCGCCCGCGATCCCGCCGACCACATCGTCGCCGTTTACCTCGCCGCCCGCGACTTTGCAGCCCTCGATCTTACCGCCGCTAACCAAACCGGCGATAACGCCGACCTGCCAGCCGCCGTTAATAGCGCCAATCTGCAGATTGAGATTTTTAACTACGCCGTTTTCGCAGACGCCGCTAAACAGCCCTATATAATCGCGGTTAGGCAAATTGATCTGAAAACCGCTTATCGTATGCCCGTCGCCGCTTAATATGCCCGCAAAACCTGATATCGCGCCTTTGCAAGGTTCGCGCCCGTATTCGGGATCGTAGCCGTGCATAGGCGTCCAAGAACCTACGGCTATATCGTTTATCAGTATATATCTGCCGCTCTCGCCGATACTTCTAAGCCCCGCCGCCGAGCTTATCTCTTTAACGCCCGCCGCGCCGTAAAAGCGAATATCGCCTTCAAGATTCCAGCTTGCGCTCGGCGCGCTCGCGTTCGCCAAATACCAGCTTCCGCCGCCGCAGATCAAAGACGGCGACATTAAGCCCTCGTTAACCGCGATCTCGGAGACTTTGGTTAAATCCGCGTCGTAACATTTACGATATGCGTATTGGCGGAGCTTGGCGCGTTCACGATAACTTGCGCCCTCTTGCTTGTAACCGTAGCGGTTTGCTCGCCGCCGACGCTATTGTTGGTATTGGTAACTTTTACGAAGTAGTAAAGCGTTCCTATATCTGCGGTCGAAGGCTTATATGCCGCGCCCGTGGCGCCGGTTATCGCCGTTGCGTCAGTCGTATTATTCCGCGTATTCTTATACCATTGATAGCTTAGCGTCCCGCCGCTCTCTACGCTTGCCTC
>JAITEA010000002.1 GCA_031282285.1 Helicobacteraceae bacterium | reverse complement strand
AATATGGCTGTGAGATGGGTTAAGTTCAATCAAATAAAACTCAAAAGGTAATACGAGAATGGCGTTTAGAGCAGGCGAGGTTAAACGGTGGCGCGTGGCGTTGACGCATTTTGGAGTGCTTAAAAGAGAAAGCGCGCTTGATGAATACAAAGAGGAAGCGCTTCGCTACGGCATCGCGCTTGGCAACGAGTTTGCCAGAAAACACTACGCGATCATCGTCGATAACAATGAACAAAGCCATACCGCGATAGTCGTGCCAATCACAAGTCGAAAACCTTACGACAATGAACGGCTTTATGCTGGCGACATAACGCTTAACCCAGACGAACATGGACTGAAGGCGTTTCTTTCTGTTCCTTCAATAGCTAAAACAGACTGCATTAGGCAGGTAAGCCATGAGCGGTTTATCAAAGTCGTACCCTTCTATATATCAACAACGCTAAGAGATCGAATCCGTAAAGCCGTTAATTACGCTATGTGCGATAGCTCCGCTATTGACAAACGATGAAAAACTAGATATGATTCTCTGTCTTTGTTGGGCGGCTTTGAAAAAAGCGCGGCTCCGAGTCCTATGGACTTGAAAGCCCCGTTCCGAGCAGTCGGGCGGGGCTTTTTTAGCGCCTCGTTTTTGGCGGTAGCTCAAGCGTCGCTTTGGCGAAAGGCGCTCGGCGGCGATCTTTTTTAGCGTATAGCGCAAAAAGCCGCGCAATTATTGCCTCATATATCAACGCGCTGTTAGCTAAGCTTCGTCAATTTTGCAAACCAAAACGCGCGTGGTATTAGTCGCGGATAAACTTCTCTTTGCTTAGTAGCTCCAGCAAGTCGCAATCGCCCAATTCGCACGCCTTACGAGCGTCTTTTGCGGAGCTTTTATAATCATCTAACATTGCGTAAGCGATCCCGCGGTTATTGTAGGCGGCAGTATAGTTTGAATTAGTCTTGATCGCTTGCGTATAGTCGGCAATGGCTTTAGGGTAATCGCCCAAACGACTATAAGCGTTCCCGCGGTTATTGTAGGCGGCAGTATAGTTTGAATTAGTCTTGATCGCTTGGCTATAGTCGGGAATAGCCTTGTTGTAATCGCCTAGATCCGCGTAAGCGATCCCGCGGTTGAAATAAATAGTCGCGTTGCTTGGATCGATCTTGATCGCTTGGCTATAGTCGGCAATGGCTTTAGAATAATCGCCCAAACGACCATAAGCTATTCCGCGATTATTATACGCGTCTATATAGTTTAGATTAAGCTTAATCGCTTGAGTATAGTCGGCAATCGCTTTGTTGTCATCGCTTAAATTATAATAAGCAAGTCCGCGATTGTAGTAAACGCCCGCGTCGTTTGGATCGATCTTGATCGCTTGGGTATAGTCGGCAATAGATTTGTTGTAATCGTCTAGGTCATCGTAAACGATCCAGCGATTATAATAAGCTTCCGCGTCATTTGGATTAAGCTTAATCGCTTGGCTGTAGTCGGCAATCGCTTTGCTTGTATCGCCTAAATTGGCGTAAGCGTACCCGCGATTATTGTAAGCGATCGCATTTTTTGGATCGAGCTTAATCGCTTGATTAAAATCTGTAATGGCTTTGCTTGTATCGCCTAACTTGTAGTAATCGTTACCGCGATTATTGTAGGCGTCCTCGTATTTCGGATCAAGCCCGATCGCTTGGTCGTAATCGGCAATCGCTTGCGTATAGTTGTCGCACCTATGCGCTTTTAATCCGCGCTCAAAGGCTTTTTCGGCTTCCGCGTTCGCTCCAAACATAACCGCGACAAACGCCGCCAGCAAAATCGGCTTTTTCATCGCCATTTCTTTTAGTAGGCGTCGCCTTTTGGTCCCATCTCTGGCGTATATCTGACGACGCGGTTGCGTCCGCCGTCTTTTGCCTTGTACAGCGCGATGTCTGCAAGCTTGATCGCGCGCCACATACCGTCCGTATCCTGCGGGTAAAGCGACACGCCAACGCTGACCGTTTTTGAAAACGCCGCGCCGTCGCCCGTGCTGAACGAGCGGGCGGAGAACTTCTCGCGAATTTTTTCCGCGACCATTATCGCGCCGTCTTCGGTGGGGTTGAAAAGCATCACCAAAAACTCCTCGCCGCCCTGCCGCACCGCTATATCGGCTTCCCTGATCGAGCTTAACATAGTTTCGGCTAACCCCTTGATCACAATATCGCCGATATCGTGCCCGAAGGTGTCGTTGACCATCTTGAAATGATCTATATCGAGAGCCAGCAAAGCGTACGGCGATCGCGTGCGCGAGGCTTGACGGGTGATATGATCGGTAAATTCGTTGAGGAACTTGCGGTTATACAGCCCCGTTAAGCCGTCGCGCAGATTGGACTCCTGCAGCACCTGCGTCAGATAGCGGCTTTCTAGCACGGGGCGCGCCGCGTCGAAATAGTTGGTCAGCGCGGCGATCTCGCCCTTGATCCGCTCGATCTCTGCCGGTTCTTTCGCCAGAACCTGCAAAAGCAGCGAAATCTCCTCCGTTACGCGATAAGGCAGGCACATAAATACGCGATCGCTTTCGTGTTCGGGGCTGAAATAGGCGCAAACATGCGTGAAATCGTCGCTGAACACCGCCGTCTGGCTCCTCAAGGCGCGGCACTCGTCGCACAGCGTCTGTTCGGCGTGCGCGAGGCAGTATAGCTCCGAATTGGTCGAGTATAAAAGCTCGCTTTTGTTTTTCGCGGTCAGCGCTTCAAACAGCGCGAAATCGCAATTATCGCCTACGCTCTTGCGAATAATATCGATCAAATGCTCGTATATTTCGCCCTTGTCGCGATCGATCTCGATCATCTTTTTGAACTTGTAAATATCCACAAGCGAATCGACAATCTCCCGCGCGCGAATCAGCGGATTGTCGCTCTCGACCTTGCCCGCCGCGCCGCCGATTAAGATCGTGATGCGCTTGTCGATCTGCGTTACCGTTTCGCGCAGTTTTGAATACAGGCTGTTTAGCTGTTCGGCGAGCATGGCGCTCTCTTCGGTCAGCGAAGTAACAATCTGCGGCGAGAAATCACCCTCGTGCCCTTTTTTGATCGCCTGCGTCAGCGCTTCAAAAAGCTCCAGATAGCGGTTCATCCAGCGGTTGGTTACCCACGCCGCGCCGATCGCCACCAAAAGCGAGATAATACAGATGCGCGCTATGATTTTAAGCCCGCCGTCGCGCATAGCGCTCACATCCATCACCATGCTGATCGCGCCCAGCACCTCGCCGCGCCCGCCGATATGGCACTGTAGGCATTCGGGCGTGGCGGTATAGGGAATCGTAACGCGAAGCCGCGCGTAGGAGCTCGTTTCCGTAATGCGTTCGGCGCTTTTGCCGTTTTTTAGCACCGTAGCGTCGATCTCGTCTTTAGACCTTGAGCCCTCGAATCCCGTTCCGTACTGCTCCGCCACGCTGTCTGCGCGAACGACCCAAATCTGCTCTATATCGCGCATAGCGCCGATGCGCTCCATAAAGTGGTGGCGTTTGTCCATAATATCATTGACCATATGCGAGGTCAAGCCGTCGCGCACCAGCGTGGCTGTCGTTTTTGCTTTATCGATGGAGCGTTGGATTGCGAATTCGCGGAAATTAAGCCCGACGATAACCGTTACCGTCAGCGTGAGCGCCACAAGCGTTAGGATCAACATAGTCGATATGCGGCGCTTCACGGCAAACGCTCCCTTTAGTTGCTTTTTGCA
>JAITEA010000236.1 GCA_031282285.1 Helicobacteraceae bacterium | reverse complement strand
ACGATCAGCGCCATAACGCCGATCGCCACGCCCAGAAACGCCAAAATTGTGGCGATATATATAAACGGCTGAGAAGGATCGAAACGCAAATAACGCCTGACGATAAATCTCGTCAAGCCTTTTTTGGGACGCGATCTTTCGGGCATAACTTATTAACTGTTTGGCGCGAAAACGCCGCGTTTTGGACCAGACTGTCCGCAGCAGTTTTTATACTTCTTGCCGCTGCCGCACGGGCACGGCGCGTTGCGCGGAATCTTTTTCTCAATCTTAGGCTGAGCGCGGTTTGCGTTTGTCGAGGCGCTGTATGTGAGGCTCTCCTCTTTGGCGGCTCTTTCCATCTGTTCGCGCATACGGTTGATAGCCTCTTGTTCGTCGCGCGTTCTGAATCTTATGCCAAATAGCGTTTTTACGATCGCGAATTTAAGATTCGCCGTTAATTCGTTGAATAGCTGATAGCTCTCTTTTTTATACTCCACGAGCGGGTCTTTTTGGTTGTAACCTCTTAAGCCTATGCCCGTTTTAAGCACATCCATCTGATAAAGGTGTTCGCGCCACATCTCGTCTAAACTTTGCAAATACAAAATCCGCTCGATCTCGCTGCGCTGTTCTGGCGCCACGACGGAGATTTTTTGCTCGTATTGCGCGATCGCGCTCTCCTCGATCTGCTTGCGAATATCGGCGGCGCTTTGCGAGGAAACGGCGCTGGCGGTATCGATCTTCAGCTCCTCGCGCAAGGTTTTAAGCAGTCTGTCGATCGCGAACTCTTCCGCGCCGTCGATAACGCCGCATTCGGCAAACAGCCCGTCGAGATAGAAGCGCAGATTTTCAATAATCTTCTGCCTGATTTCGATATTAGGCGTCATAAGCTCGCGGCGGAAAGCGTAGATCAGCTTTCGCTGCGCGTTTGCCACATCGTCGTATTCAAGCAGATGTTTGCGCGCTTCAAAGTGCATAGATTCCACGCGCTTTTGCGCCTTTTCGACGGCGCGGGTAACCATACCCGACTCGATATAATCGCCGTGTTTTACGCCCAAGCGGGTCATAATATTTTTGATGCGATCGGAGCCGAAAATCCTTAATAGATTATCCTCCAGCGAGAGATAAAAACGGCTCTCCCCGGGATCGCCCTGCCTGCCAGATCGCCCGCGTAGCTGATTGTCTATGCGGCGCGATTCGTGCCGTTCGGTGCCGATGATAAACAAACCGCCAAGTTTTCTGGTTTCCTCGTCGAGTTTTATATCCACGCCGCGCCCCGCCATATTGGTGGCGATCGTAACCATCGATTTCTGCCCCGCCTGCGCGATAATCTGCGCCTCTTTTTCGTGCTGTTTGGCGTTGAGCACATTATGCGGAATCTTCTTGCTTGTCAGTTGTTTGGATAGCGCTTCGCTCTTTTCTATGCTGATCGTGCCGACTAGTACCGGCTGCCCTTTTTTGTAGAGCGTTTTGATCTGGTCGATTACCGCCTCGTTCTTTTCGGTTTCCGAGCGATAGATCAGATCGTTGTAATCGTTTCGTATTACGGGTACATTGGTGGGAATAGAGATAACTTCCAGCGAATAAATCTGGCTAAACTCGCTCGCTTCCGTCTGCGCGGTACCCGTCATACCCGCGAGTTTTTTATAAAGCCTGAAATAATTTTGGAAGGTGATATCCGCAAGCGTCTGGCTCTCCTCTTTGATCGCCACGCCCTCTTTGGCTTCCAGCGCCTGATGCAGCCCTTCGGAGTAGCGCCGCCCCACTGAAAGTCGCCCAGTGAATTCATCCACGATCACAATCTCGCCCTCTTTGACCACATAATGCACGTCTTTTTCAAAGAGATAACGCGCTTTAAGCGCCTGATCGAGATGGTGCGCCAGCACCGCGTGTTCTAGATCGTAGAGGTTTTCCACGCCAAAGAGTTTTTGCGCTTTTTCTACGCCGCTGTCGGTAACCATAACGACGCGGTTTTTCTCGTCGATCGTGAAATCTTCGTCTCTGCTAAGTTGTTTGGCTACCTCGTCGGCTTGCGCGTAGTGCGACATCTTGCGGTTTGTGGGACCCGAAATAATAAGCGGCGTGCGCGCCTCGTCGATCAAAATACTATCCACTTCATCCACGATCGCGTAGTTATGTTCGCGTTGCGTCATCTCTTCAAGCGCGTATTTCATATTGTCGCGCAGGTAATCAAAGCCAAACTCGTTGTTGGTGCCGTAGGTAATATCGGCTCTGTACGCCGCGCCGCGCTCCTCTCCAAGCGGCAGATCGTTGGTAAGCACGCCGACGCTGAAACCAAGAAAGTTGTACAAAACGCCCATATCGCTGCCGTCGCGCTTCGCCAGATAATCGTTCACCGTTACCACATGCGCGCCTTTGCCGCTTAGCGCGTTTAGGACGATGGGCAGCGTCGCCACGAGCGTTTTGCCCTCGCCCGTTTTCATCTCCGCTATGCGCCCCTCGTGTAGCGCCAAACCGCCTATGATCTGTACATCAAAATGACGCATATTCAAAACGCGCTTGGAGGCTTCGCGGGTTATGGCGAAGCTCTCGTCGAGAAGATTGTCGAGCGTTTCGCCGTTGTTTGCCCTTTCGCGCAGCTCGTTGAACGCCGCTTTGAGATCGTCGTCGTTAAGCGCGGCATATTTTGGCTCCAGCGCGTTGATTGCCGTAAGACGCTTTCGGTAGCGTTTCAGCTCTTTTTCGTTGCGCGTGCCCAAGATTTTGGTGAAAATGGTTTTGATCATCTAACATTAGCCTTGTAACGGATAGATCGCGGATCATAGCATAGCCGCAGTTAAGCCGGAATCGTTATCGACTCGCGGCTTTAAGCGTTAGTCCGATCGGCTTGCGCGGTTAGCGGCGGTAGTCGAGCAGCGCGACGAAATCCAAACTGGGCTTCGAGGGAAAGACAGTTTCGCGGTAAAAGCGGCGCGTTTCGCGCAGAATGCCGATCGCCTCCAACAGCGCCCGTAGCTCCTCGTCGGTTTTGGCGCGATTTAGCCGCCGCTCGATGCTCTTTTCATACAGCCGCATCTCCTTGCGAAGCTCCTGCAAAGCGTATGCCAGCCGCGCGCGCCGATAGACCTCTTGAGCGTTGTCCAGATTCATTTTGTCTCTTGATTCCAAATCGCCATAACCTCTTGCGCGGCTTCCTGTACGGCGGCGCGGTTGATCGCCTCCGCCTCGCTTTTCGCGTAATTAGCCGTCTCTTCCAGCGAGTTAATCTCCTCGCCGATCAAGCGCGCCTCCTTTGTCGTCAAACGCCCATTGCCGATCTGAGCGTATAGCTCCAAATACCGCTCGTTTAGGGATTGCGACATAGCCTCCAAAACGATCTTTCTAGCTTGCAAAAGCGTCATCTATGCTCCTTGCGGGGCAAAAAGCAAAGCCTATTCCTCAAGTTAGCGATTTTCGACCACAAAGCCTTTAATTTTGCGCGCGGCGATATACTCTCTCGCCTCCGCCGCGGAGGAAAAACCCACGATCCAGACGAGATATGGCGCGTAGCCGCGCGGCAAAACGCGCAAAACCACCAGCTTATCCTCGCAACTCTTTTTCGCCTGCGCCGCCAAAGCCAGCGCCGCGCTCTCGTTTTGAAACGCGCCTATCTGCGCCGCGTATCGCCAGTTTGCCTCTTGAGCCGGCGGCGGATCGGGAGAAATATAAAACGCCCCCTCCCCTATGACCGCCTTCGCCCACAGCGAGATACAGAGCAGAGCTATTAGCGGCGCGTAACGCAATCTAAATCCTTTTGAAATCGTCCTCTATACGGACGATATCGTCCTCGCCGAGATAATCTCCAACCTGCGCCTCGATGATCGCCAGATCGATTTTGCCCGGGTTTTCAAGCCGGTGAACGCAGCCCGCGTGGATATAGATGGACTCGTTGGCGTTGACAAGCGTCGTTTTGCCTTCGAGCGTAACCAGCGCCGCGCCGCTAAGCACGATCCAGTGCTCGTTGCGGTGAAAATGCTTCTGCATCGACAGCCGTTTGCCCGCCTTGACGACGATGCGTTTAATCTTGAAGCGATCGCCCTTGTCCAGCACCTCGTAGGTTCCCCACGGGCGATGGGCGATCGCGTGAACCTTTGGCAGATCGCTGCCCTGCGCCTTGAGCGCCTTGACCGCTTCGCGCACCTTCTGCCCGCTGCCTTTTTTGGCGATCAAAAGCGCGTCGGAGGAGTCGATAATCATCAGATTTTCGCAATCGATCGCCGTAATCTGCCGCGAACCGCCCACGACGAGATTCTCTCTTGAATTGATGTAAAGCGCCTCCCCAGCGTTGGCGCAATCGTCTTTTGGCAGCTCGTTGTAAAGGCTTTCAAAACCGCCCATATCCGACCATTTGGCGGCGCAGGGGACGACGCGGATATTGTCGGCTTTTTCCATAGCGGCGTAATCGACGCTGATATCCTCGATCGCGCTCATCTTTTCGCGGTCGATCCTGATCGTTTTGCCGTCGATCTTCGCCGCCGCAAACGCGGCTTGACATTGCGCGAGCAGATTCGGCGCGTGTTTGGCGAGCGCGCTTAGATAGGCTTTTGCGCTAAAGCAGAACATACCGCTGTTCCAATAGGTTTCGCCCTTCGCGATCAGCGCTTTTGCCTGTTCAAGATTTGGTTTTTCGGTGAACGCTTTGACGATCGCGCCGCTTGATTCGATGTAGCCGTAGCCCGTTTCGGGATAGGTCGGTTCGATCCCGAAGGTAACGAGATAGCCGTCGTTGGCAAACCGCGCCGCTTGCTCAACGGCTTTGGAATATAGCCCATTATCGTCGTCGATAAGATGATCGCTTGGCGCGACGAGCAGCAATTCGTCTTCGCCAAGCGCCAGCGCGGCTAGAGCGATCGCCGGCGCGGTGTTGCGTCCTAGAGGCTCGATCAAAACGCGATCGACGCGCAAATTTGCCTCCTCGAGCTGATCGAGCGCCAGAAAGTAGTGTTCGGCGTTGCAGACGATCAGCGTCTGATCGCATAGCGGCGCGTTGCGCTCGATAGTTTTCTGAAAGAGCGACCTGCTTCCGAACAGCGAAACAAACTGCTTTGGCATAAGCTCGCGGCTGATAGGAAAAAGCCGCGTCCCCGACCCGCCGCATAAAATAACCGCCGTCATTAGTCTCCTTGCTACGCCGCGCTTGGCGCTAAGAGTTTTACGGCATTATCGCATAATCTTCTTAGCCGCTTAAACAATTCGATTATCGCACGCGTTTTCGCGCGCTTATATGCGCTTTCACTTTAGTCGTGTTTATATATTTCAATGTCTTTATCACGAATGCCTAGATTCGATATTAAATATTTGTTTTAGTTTGCGTTTAACTCCTCGTCGATATCGGCTTTAACGATCGCGTTTGGATAAAGTTTTTTTAGCTGCAAATAGAGCGCGTATTGATACAATTGATTGCCCAAACCGCCCTTGAAACGCACGATCATCATTGACTTATGCCTACTATTTGCGAAATTACTAAAATAAATTAAATTCTAGCAAATTCAACCTGCGGCGCTCAAAAATCATACCCT
>JAITEA010000139.1 GCA_031282285.1 Helicobacteraceae bacterium | reverse complement strand
CTGCGATCGTCGCTCCGCATTCGCGTCGCTTCGCCCCTCGATAAGGGGAGGGCAGGGGTTTTTCGGTTTCGTGTAGATTTAATTTTAATGGGATTAGGACTCGTTTCAAACCCCCCTCTTATCCCCCCTTATCAGGGGGGAAGGCGAAGCGGAGCGTAAGCTACGCTCGCGTAGGAAGGCGAAGCGGCGCCGATTGTCATTCAGTTCGGCGCTCGTCCTTTTTTCTTCTCTCTTGCTTTCTTTGCCGCCAAAGAAAGCAAGATAAAGAAACCGCGCGCTTTGAGCCTTTAATCCTTTTATCTCGCCATTACACGCAAACGCGACCATTCCCCTGTTTAACGCTTCGCTTTGCTCGCTAACGGGGATACCCCTTCGTCGCGCTAGACGCTCAATACGCGATCTAAAAGGAGTCTCAAGGCGCGAGGAGAAAGAATGCGTCCCCGATCATTTTTGTGTTCCGATAGTTTTTAAAATGGATTCCCGCCTGTGCGGGAATGACGGGAAAAGCGAAGTGGGGCAAAGCGACGCTCGTGTTAGGAGAGAGAGGGGAAACCCCCCTACCCCCCCTTCTCGGGGGCGAAGCGATAGGAGGCGAAGCCTCCGACCGAAGCTCCCGAAGGGAGCAAGGAATCGCGGAGGAAGCGGAGCGTAAGCGACGCTCGCATAAGGGGAATTGGCGGCGGGGGGTGGGCTTATTCGATTGGCTCGAAGCGGTAGCCGCGCCCCTCTTTAACGACTTTGCCGATGCCGGGGAAAGGGATATGCATACCCGCGATCGGCATATTGGCGTTGGCGGCGTAGTTGAGCAGTTTTACGCGCGTGGAAGCCGCCAAAACGGGATCGATATCGTAGATCACGCTCTGAGTCGGATCGGCAAACTGGACTTTGAACGAGTGGATCAGATCGGCTATTATCAGCAGTTTCTTATCGCCGGATTTCACCTCGAAGGCGGTATGCCCGGGCGTATGCCCTTCGGCTTTGAGCGCCAAAATATTCGGCGCGATCTGGCTATCCCACTCGAAGGTCGCGAGCCTATCGCCGTACGCCGCTTGCAAGGTTTGCGCCGCCTTTTTGTTCTCTTCGCCGCTGCCAAGCCAATACTCCAGATCAAGTTTTGGCAACAGCACCCGCGCCGCGGGGAAGGTCGGTTTGCCGTCTTTGGTCAAGCCGCCAATATGATCGCCGTGCATATGGGTGATCGCGACGATCCTAACCGATTCTGGCGTTACGCCCGCCGATCGCAGATTTTCAAACAGCGATTTGCCAAGTCCGGTATCCACCAAGACGGTCGGCGTCGCTGATTGCGGCGTTTTTGATCGCGCTACAAAAGCGTTGATCGACGAGTGGTTTTGGTTGTCGGCAAGCGCGCTTTTGACTATGGGCGCGTCGGGGTTTTCCAAAATCTCCTTGCCCATATTAGTGTCGGTATCCTTGATCGCGATTATCTCAAGATCGCCAAGATCGTAACGAAACGCGCCGCCCTCCGCCAAAGCGAAACTCAGCGCCGCAAACGCGCAGATCAGTATCTTCATAAAGCGCTCCTATGGGGTAAAGGTAAAGTTTGGCAATTATAGGCAAAAGGCGATGAGTTTTAGCGCCGCTTAAGTAAAATACCCGCGATTATATCGGCAAGAAGGAGCGTTATGACGCTGGATGTAACTCAGATTCAGAGGATTCTACCGCACAGGGTGCCGTTTCTGCTGGTTGATCGCGTTACCGAGGTCAAGGTGGGCGAGTATGTCGAGGCGTACAAAAACATCTCGATCAGCGAACCCGTGTTTCAGGGGCATTTTCCAGATCACCCCATCTACCCGGGCGTGATGATCATAGAGGGAATGGCGCAGGCGGGCGCGGTGCTGGCGTTCTATACGGGCGATATGAGCGAGGAGGCGACGAAAAACAAAGTCGTATATTTTATGAGCATCGACTCGGCAAAGTTCAGAAAGCCTATACGCCCGGGCGACAGGCTCGATTATAAAGTCGGCGTTATCAAGCGCAAGGGCGCGGTCTGGGTACTGGACGGCAAGGCGTTTGTGGACGGCGATCTGGCTTGCGAAGCGCAGTTGAAAGCTATGGTAGTAGATAAAGAAAAATAATATATGTTAAACATTCACGCAACAGCTATAATAGAAGAGGGCGCGTCGATCGCCAAAACCGTCGTCGTAGGCGCGTACGCCTTCGTGGGCAAAGAGGTTTCGATCGGCGAGGGCAGTTCGATCGGGCGCGGCGCGCACATCGAGGGGCGAACAACGATCGGCGCAAATTGTAAGATTTTTCCGCTCGCCTCGATCGGAACCGCGCCGCAGGATTTGAAATACGACGGCGAGCCGACCAGATTAATAATCGGCGATCGCGTAACGATCAGAGAGTTTTGCCAGATCAATATCGGCACCGTCGGCGGCGGCGGCGTAACGCGGATCGGCGACGACTGCCTGTTGATGGGGCATGTGCATGTGGCGCACGACAATCAGATCGGCGCCGGCTGCATTATCGCCAACTTTGTCGCGCTCGCGGGGCATGTGGAGATCGGCGATTTCGCGGTGATAGGCGGTATGAGCGCGATACATCAGTTTACGCGCATAGGTTCATACGCTATGATTGCGGGCGCCAGCGCGGTAAGTCAGGATATTCCGCCCTTTGTTTTGGCGGAGGGCAACCGCGCCAAGGTTAAAGGGCTTAATCTTATTGGGTTGCGAAGGCGCTTTTCAAGAGAGGCGATCGACGCGCTCAAGCCGATATACAAAGAGGTTTTCAGAACGCAAAGCGCGCCCGCCACGGCGGCGCGAAAAGCGCTCGATCGCGGCGGATTGAGCCGCGAGGCGGGATCGTTTTGCGAATTTATCGTCGCGAGCAAACGCGGCGTCGCGCGCGCTCATCTTGCGCAAGAAAAAGAGGAAGTATAAATGTCGGTTAAAACATGCAGTTTCTGCGGCGCGGCGGAGAGCGAAGACAATCCGATCATAGCCGGAAGCGAGGCTAAGATATGCAAAAGCTGCGTCGTCAGCGCGTATAAGGTGCTGAACGACTACGAGCAGGCGCAGTTCAAAGCGATTGATATGACCGAGTTCAGCCCCAAAGCGCTCAAAGAGATATTAGACGGCTATGTGATCGGGCAGGAAGACGCGAAAAAAACCTTCGCGATCGCGGTCTATAACCACTACAAGCGCATATTCCGCCAGCACGAGATCGAGGACGAGAGCGAAATATCGAAATCGAACGTTTTGCTGATCGGTCCCACCGGCAGCGGCAAAACGCTGATGGCGCAGACGCTGGCTCGCTATCTCGATGTGCCGATCGCTATCGCCGACGCCACCAGCTTGACCGAAGCGGGTTATGTGGGCGAGGATGTGGAAAATATCCTCACCAAGCTGTTGCAAAACGCGGGCGGCGATCTGAAAAAAGCCGAGCGCGGCATAGTTTTTATCGACGAGATCGACAAGATCGCGCGGCTTAGCGAAAACAGATCGATCACCCGCGACGTGAGCGGCGAGGGCGTTCAGCAGGCGCTGTTGAAGATTGTCGAGGGCGCGCAGGTCAATGTAGCCTCGCGCGGCGGGCGCAAACACCCGCAGCAGCAGGACTATGTACAGATGGACACGACCAATATCCTCTTTGTGTGCGGCGGCGCGTTTGACGGGCTGGAGGAGATTATCTCGCGCAGGCTAGGCAAAAACTCGCTAGGATTCACCCGCGCGAAAGCGACGATAGCAAAAGACGCCAAAGCGCTCGTCAATCAAGCCGAACCCGACGATCTGGTGCATTACGGCTTGATTCCAGAGCTGATCGGGCGGCTTCATGTGATCACGACGCTCAACGAGCTGGAAGAGGACGATCTGATGCGCGTAATGACCGAACCGAAAAACGCGCTTTTGAAGCAGTACCGCAAGCTCTTTGCCATCGACGGGGTGAAGCTCACCTTTGAAGACGACGCGATCCGCGCCATAGCCAAGCAAGCCATTAAGCGCAAAACGGGCGCGCGCGGGCTGCGATCGATTCTCGAGAAGGTTACTTGCGAAAGTATGTACGAACTGCCGGAGCTTAGAGGTTACGAGGTGGTGATCAACGCCAGTTGCGTACAGAACCAAGAGAAGCCTCTTTATATCAAACCCGCTCGGGAAAAGATGAGCGCTTAAAGGAAGATTATGTTTTTTGACAAACTTATAGGGCTGTTCTCCAGCGACATAGCGATCGATCTAGGCACCGCCAACACCGTCGTTATCGTCAAGGGACAGGGCATAGCGATCAACGAGCCGAGCGTGGTGGCTATTCAGCGCGACGCCGCGGGGCGCACGCGCATTCTGGCGGTCGGGCACGAAGCCAAAGAGATGGTCGGCAAAACCCCGGGCAACATCGTGGCGATCCGCCCGATGAGAGACGGCGTGATCGCGGACTTCGAGATGACCGAGCGAATGATTCGCTACTTCATCGAGAAGGTGCATCGCCGCAAAGCGTTCGTCCGCCCCCGCATAGTCGTCGGCGTCCCTTACGGCGTAACGCAGGTGGAGCGCAAGGCGATCAAAGAGTCCGCTATGAGCGCGGGCGCGCGCGAGGTCTATCTGATCGAAGAGCCTATGGCGGCGGCGATCGGCGCGGGGCTGCCCGTGAAAGAGCCGCGCGGTTCGCTGGTGGTGGATATCGGCGGCGGCACCACCGAGATCGGCGTCGTTTCGCTAGGCGGATTGGTGATCAGCAAATCGATCCGCGTCGCGGGCGATAAGCTGGATATGGCGATCGTCGATTACATCAAGCGCAAGCACAACCTGCTGATCGGCGAGCGCGTCGCCGAGGAGATCAAGATCGAGATCGGCAACGCCGTGGCGCCAAGAGAGCAGTTGTCGATGTTCGTCAAAGGGCGCGATCAGATCACCGGTTTGCTGGCGGGCATCGAATTCACCAGCGACGACGCCAGAGAGGCTACGCAGGATACGCTCAAAGATATTCTCGACGCGCTCAAAGATGTACTAGAGGTAACGCCGCCCGATCTGGCGGGGGATATTGTGGAAAACGGCATTATTCTAGCCGGCGGCGGCGCGTTGTTAAAGGGGATCGACAAGTTTTTATCGGAAGCGACCAGACTGCCCGTATATGTCGCCGAAGAGCCGCTTTTGGCGGTTGCCAAAGGCGCGGGGCGCGTGCTTGAAGAGATCGATTTCCTGCAACAGATCGCTTACGACTCGTAAGATATGCTAAGACCAATCGCGCTGATCGTCGCGGCGATACTGCTTGCCGCGCTGTTGGTCAAATTTAATATCGCCAGCGGAAGCGCGCTTATAGAGGTTACTTCCGCGATCAAATCGTACTACCTCGCTACGACGCAGCGTTTAGACGAGTGGATCGACGCGTATTTCAACCAAGCCGAGGCTATAGAGCGCCTGCGCGAAGAGAACCAGCGGCTCAAAGAGGATCAGGTCGTTTCCAACGCGTTTGCCGCGGAGATCATCAACCTTTCCAAACTCAAAGGCTACGAAACGCCGCCCAAGTTTCGCGCGCGGATCGTCCGCGCTTTGAGCTACGCCGAGCTGCCAGATATGCGCAAGATCATAATCGATTACGCCGATCTCAAACCCACGGAGGTCAAAGGGCTAATCTACAACAACGAAGCGGCGGGCATCGTGGTGGATTCCGTCGGCGGTTACGCCAAAGCGCTGCTAAACGGCGACAGCGCGTGCTCCTATTCGGTCTATATCGGCGAGGAAAAAACCCCGGGCATCGTTATGGGCAGATCGGAGCAGGAGATGATCGTGCGCTACATACCCGCGTGGATGAGCGTAAAAGAGGGCGACGAGGTGGTTACCAACGGCTTGGACGGCATATTTTTCGCGGGCGTTAAGGTGGGAAAAGTTACCAAAGTAAATCGTCTGAACGCCTATATCGAAGCGATCGTCAAACCATACTACGCGGCGTTTAACCCCGACTACTTCTATATCGTCGAAACTTCCGACTGAACTTCCCGAACCTCTGGATTTAACGGCGGGCAAAGTTTGCTCGCGCTATAATCGCGCAAAAGCCGCTTTTTAACGGCGGGCAAAAGTTAGCGTCCGTTATAATTGCGGGCTTTGCGTTGCGCCTTAGATTGCTGTTGATTACTTGGACTTCTTTCGCGGTTTCATTCTATATAACTGGAAAGTTATTGCATCTGTATAACCGATATGCGTAAACAAAAACAAGGCGATTCGCTATGATTAAAAAGGAGAAACTGAAATGAGCAGGTTTGCTAAAACCCTTACCTTGAGT
>JAITEA010000085.1 GCA_031282285.1 Helicobacteraceae bacterium | reverse complement strand
GGATATAAAGCCGATCGTAATGTTTTTGTCGAAATAGACTCTCTAAACGGCAAAAATATTATCGCTATAGCCGCCGGCGACAGACACTCTTTCGCGATCGCTAAAGACGGCAGGATTTACGCCGCGGGGGATAACGAATATGGTCAGCTCGGTTTGGGCGATAGCGGAAATAAAACCAATCGCAAAATTTTTACAGAAGTTAAAGGCTTAAACGCTAAAAATATTATCGCCATAGACGCTGGCAGTTATCATTCGCTTGCTCTCGCTAAAGACGGCAAAGTATATGCCGCCGGACATAATTATTTTGCGGGATTGGGCGAAGTAACCGTTCGCGGCGTTTTTACCGAAATTACCAATTTGAGCGATAAAAATATTGCGGCAATAGCCGCCGGCGGTTATCACTCTCTCGCGCTATCCAAAGACGGCAGGATTTACGCGGCGGGATATAACAAATACGGTCAGCTTGGTTTGGGGGGTAGCGGCGAGGAAGCCGATCGCCATACTTTTACGCTAGTTCCGATTAAGTAGCGCGCCGCGATCGAAAACGGCGGATATTTATTTAACGATCAGCAATAAGCGGATAAAATAGCCGCGATTTTGTCTGGAAAGGATCGGGTTATGCGCTTAACGCTCTTAGATAGGTTGGCTTTGCCCCGCGGATTAAAAGCCGTCGCAAACGCGGTTATTTTATCGCTGATTGTTTCCGCGCCGTTAATTGGCTATGCGGGCGAAATAAAGATTCAAGCTATCGTCGCGGGTTCTGATCATTCGTTCGTTGTATCCAAAGACGGCAAGGTGTACGCTACGAACTTTGGCTGTCAGTTTGGTTGGGGCTACAGCGGCGACGATTCGTATAGTTTTACAAACGCAATTTCGCTTAACGGCAAAAATATTATTGCTATTTCGTCGGGACTGACGGACTATTGGCGTTCTCTGGCGCTCTCCAAAGACGGCAAGGTTTACGCGGCGGGGGATAACAACTATGGTCAGCTTGGTTTGAGAGATAGCGACGGGGAAGCCTATAGCTGCGTTTTCGCCGAAGTTAAAAGTTTAAGCGGTCAAAAGATTATCGCCATAGCCGCCAACGCGGACAAGTTTTCTCTTGTCCTGACAAGCGACGGCAAGGTTTACGGGGCTGGAGATAAAGAATATGATTGGCTTGGTTTAGGCGATGACGGTCTCAACGGCTTTGCCGAAATTAAAAGCTTAAGCGGTAAAAATATTGTCGCTATAGCTACTGGCTTTGGCGATTCCTTCGTTATCGCCAAAGACGGCAAGGTTTACGCAATGGGCAACAACAATCGCGGGCAGCTTGGCGTGGGCGACGACGACTACCGCCGCGGTTATAGCGAAATCGCGAGTTTAAGCGCTAAAAATATTATCGCTATAGACGCAAAAATGTGGCATTCTCTGGCGCTTGCCAAAAACGGCAGAGTTTACGCCGCGGGGGATAACGAATATGGTCAGCTCGGTTTGGGCGATAGCGGCAAGGGAACCAATCGCGATACTTTTACCGAAGTTACTTCGCTAAAGGGCAAAAATATTATCGCCATAGCAACGGGCAACAGCCACTCTTTGGCGCTCTCCAAAGACGGCAAAGTTTACGCGACGGGAGGTAATTGGGTTGGTCAGCTTGGGCTAGGCGATAGCGGGGACGGAACCGATCGCAATACTTTTTCCGAAGTTACTTCACTTAACGGCAAAAAGATTATCGCTATAGACGCGGGAGACAGTTATTCTCTGGCGCTCGCCAAAAACGGCAGAGTTTACGCGACGGGATATAACTATTACGGTCAGCTAGGGCTGGGAGGCGATACCAATCGTAATGTCTTTACGCTAGTTCCGATTAAGTAGCGCGCCGCGAGCGCGGCGACCGGCGCGGCGTTTGGGCGGCTTTGCGCGTTGGCAGTTTGAAGCCCTTTATCGACGAAAGGGCGAGCGTGGCGATCGTGGAGCCGTTGTGCAGAAATCCCGTAACGACGGGCGTAAGCGCGCCGCAAGCCGCGCCAAAGAGTATGGCGGTATTAACGGCGATCATCGCGCTTGTACCGCGATTGACGCGATCGATAGTCTGATCGGCGATCGACTTAGCCGCCGCGAGCAGATAGATATCGTCTTTGAGCAGCGTAATATCCGCGCTGATCTTGGCTATATCCGCGCCCTTTTGCATAGCTATGCCCACATCGGCGGCAAGCAGCGCGGGCGCGTCGTTGATCCCGTCGCCCACAAAGGCGCATATATCGCCGTTTGCGCGCAGCTCTTTGGCTATCGCCGCCTTCTCGTCGGGCTTGAGTTCGTAGCGGCATTCGTCGAAACCAAGCTCCTTTGCCAGCGCCAGCGCTTTGGCTTTGGAATCGCCCGTGAGCATCACGCACTTTTTCACGCCCAGCGATCTTAACGCCTCCAGCGCCGCTTTGCTCTCTTTTCGAGGCTCGTCTTTGAGCCAAATCACGCCAAGTAGCGTCCCGTCAAAACCTATATAGAGCGGCGTAAGGTTGGCTCTCGCCGTTTTCGCGGCGATCGGTCGCGCCGACGCAAAGTCGATCCGCTCGTCCTCCTCGAGAAAGTGTCTGGAGCCGATCGCCACCTTTTTGCCCTCGACAAAGGCAAACACGCCGTGCGCGGCGATAAACTCGACCGCCGTGTGCTGAAAGTGGCGCGTGTTGCCCTCTTTTCTTGTCGCCTCGACAATCGCCTGCGCGATCGGGTGAAAGTAATGCTCCTCGATCGACGCGGCGAGCGCGAGAATCTGCTCTTTGCTCCACGCGGCGTTAAGCGAGACAATCTCGACGACCTCTAGCTCGCCGTTTGTGATCGTGCCTGTTTTGTCGAAAATAAAGGTATCGGCTTTAGCCAGCTTCTCCAGCGATTCGGCGGATTTGGTGAGCAGCCCCGCCTTGCCGGCGCGGTACATAGCCGCCTTGAAAACCACGGGGACGGTCAGCCGCAAAGCGCAGGAGTAGTCGGTTTGCAGCAGCGCCTCGATCCTGTCGAGATCGCGCGTGAGCAGCGAGGTAACGCCCGTTAGCGCGAGCGAAAAGGGGATAAGCCGATCGGCGAGCCTGTTGGCGCGATACTGCGTCTGCGATCTGGAGTTGAGCGCGTCGGCTACCACGCGCGCGATTCTCGCCGTGGCGCGGGCGCTTCCGACCGCTTCGGCGTATATCTCCACGCGCCCCTCCTCGACAATCGAGCCGCTTAACACCCGCGCTCCGCGCTCCTTTCGCACCGCCAGCGACTCGCCCGTCATAGCCGCCTCGTTCACCGCCGCCGCTCCGCTTAGCACTATGCCGTCCGCCTCTACCACATCGCCGGCGTACGCCACGACTATATCGCCGGTTCGCGCCTCGTCGGCTCCTATCCTGATCTCCTCTCCGTCGCGCTTGACCCAGACAAGCCCGCTTGAGGGCGCGCTGAGCGAGAGCAACAGATCGTCGCTTCGCCGCACGATCGCGTGTTCTATCGTCTGCGAGATCGCAATCAGCAGATTGGTCGTATTCGCCGCGGCGTAGTTGCCGCGCAAAAGCGAGACGGCGATCGCCGCGGCTTCCATCGTCTCGCTCGTAACGCCCTCTTTGGCGATCGTCTTTACGCCGCGCTTGATCGCGCCGAACGAAACCGCCAGCGTAACGGCGAACTTAAGCGGCTTGGGCAGCAGCGGCGTCAGCGCGAGCGAGAGCGCCGCGCCAACGATCGCGCCTTTGCCTTCGGGCGCGAAGAGGCTCATTTTTCCTCTTTGGTCAGCTCGGCTTCTACTTCGGCTTTCGCGTCCTCGAAACGATCTTTGATCTCGCCAAAGAGCTGCGCGCTCGAGGCGCCAAAGCGGATCGCCGTTTTGAAGATCGCCTCCTGCGCGGCTTTGTTGGTCAGCAGATACGCCGCCAAGCCGCCGATGATCGCGCCTTTGATAAACTGCTCTTTGGACGATCCGCCAAAGATCGCGTTTGCTATATCGTTCAGAGCGGAGCTTATGTTGTTTGTCGCCGAGTTTTCGTTCTCATTCGCCATAGATATCCTCCAGTTTGTTTAACGCCGCTATCGCCGCGCCGCCAAGCGCCGCGATCGCCGCCGCTTTAAGAGCTTTTTTGGCGCTCAGCGCCTCTATCGCGCCCGCCGCGCAGAAAACCGCGATCGCGCCTTGCGCCGCGTACGCGACTTTGGGCGCGAGCCGCTTTTTGCGCGCGCGGATCGACAACAGCGCGTGCGTAATCGCCGCGCCCGCCAAAACGCTATTTTTCACCGCCAGCCTTCTTTTTGCTCTTGTTTATGCGCTCTTTGGCGCACTCGTCGATCGCCGAAGCGTAGGCTTTGGCGTACTCGATTTTCTCTTTGATCTTGCGGCGGCTTTTATTGACCGCCCGTTTGAACTCGACGCTGTTAGCCGCGGCGATCGCCGCCGCGCCAAGCGCCGCTCCTACGACAAACTGAAACATCACAAACTCCTTGCCCGTTCTAAAAACGGCTCGTAATCGCCTCTGGACAACGCCTCGAACAGCGACGGCGACAGCTCGTTTTGATCGTAGTTGATAACCGCCGAGGCGCTAAACGGATTTACGCTTACGCCGACGACTCCCTTGACGGACTTGATATGCATATCCAGCCCGAGCGCCCACGACGGGATTTTGCCGTTCAGCTTCAGCCGAACGCGCCCGGGAATGTGGTGCGCGACGCTAAGCAGCGGCAGCAACTCCTTCAGCCGCTCAATTTCCGTTAAGCTCATCTTGCCTCCGTTATCAAAATCGCCTTAGCCGCGAAGTATAGTAGTTTAACGCTTAGACGGGCGTTGAGCGTCTGGGCGAACGGGCAATTATCGCTATCGTTACCGCATAGGCGCGCCCCGCCAAATAAATGTTAGACTAGCGCACTTTATAAGGGAATAAGGCGATGGAGATCAAACTTGTTTCGCCGTTTGACGCGCATCTGCATCTTAGAGACGGCGATCTGCTCAAAACCGCCGCGCCTATCAGCGCGCGCGCGTTTGCCGGCGCGATCGCGATGCCCAATCTTACGCCGCCAATCGCTTCGCTCGAGGCGGCAAACGCATACAAAGCCCGCATTCTGGCGCATTGCGGCGAGCCGTTCGAGCTGGTTGCGGCGATCTATCTGACCCCCGCGCTAGCGGCGCGAGATTTGGAGGGCGTTAAGATCGTAAAGCTCTATCCGATCGGCGTTACCACGGGCGCGGAGAGCGGCGTAACCGATATAGATCGCTACGATAGGCTCTTTGGCGCGATGTCTGATCGCGGCGCGATATTGAGCGTTCACGGCGAAACCAACGGCGAGGTTTTGGCGCGAGAGGCGCAGTTCGCGCCCATTTACGAGAATCTGGCAAAACGATACCCGCGCCTTAAGATCGTAATGGAGCATATCAGCTCGATCGCGCTTGTCAATCTGCTGGATAGATACGAAAATCTATTCGCCACGATCACGCTTCACCACCTGCTCTACACGCTTGACGATCTGTTAGGCGGCAGGCTCAACCCGCATCTGTTTTGCAAACCGATCGTGAAAACCGCCGCCGATCGCGGCGCGTTGCGAAAGCTGGCGTTCGCGGCGCATCCGAAGGTTTCGTTCGGATCGGACAGCGCGCCGCATTTAAGAGCCGCCAAAGAGGGCGCAAGCGGCGCGGCGGGCGTATTCTCCGCGCCGGTTTTGCTGCCCGCGCTCGCGGAGCTGTTCGAGGCGCATTCGGCGCTTGGCGCTTTGCAGGCTTTCGTAAGCGACAACGCGCGGCGTATCTACGGCGTAGCGCCCGCCGAAAAGATCGTAACGCTTATCAAACGCCCGACAATAGTCCCAGACGAAATCGGCGGCGTAGTCCCTCTGCTTGCTGGCGAAACGATCGCTTGGTCGCTCGCCTGATCGCGCTTGGCGCCCGCCGCAATAATCGTTTTCGCGGATATATTGGCTCTTTAGCTTTTGCGTTTATTATATGCGGCGCCTATTAAGCGCAATAGCGCAATCTGCGATAAAAAGGAGAGAGCGTTGGAAAAGGAACTTAAGCGTTCGGGATTGGCGTAGCATCGCTTATGATCGGCGCCGTTAATCCGGTAATCCTCGCTGTTGGAATAGTGGGACTTACCGCTATGCGAAGGCGCGCCGCACAGACTTTTACTATTTGTACCAGTATGGGCTTGTATCGTCGCAGGCGTAACCGCCGCGAAAGATTGATGACAGAATCTAGAGTTCTCTTCCCCCCCCCCAACAATGGGGCTTCCGTCACTCTCTCCCTTCCCCCCTGACAAGGGGGGTTTCAAACCTTTCATAAGCTGTTAAACTTGCGATTTCGCCTCTCGTCATTCCCGCGACGGAGCAGTAGCCCGCTTGCGGGCGTACACTGCGAAGGCAGGCGGGAATCCATCTTGCCAAACCTTCACCTTCCGATCAACGCTCGCTTATCTTTTCTCTTTCTTGCTTTCTTTGCCGCCATTGGGGTAAGAAAGTTAGCAAGATAAAGAAACCGCGCGCTTTGAGCCTTTAATCCTTTTATCTCGCTATTACACGCAAACGCGACTATTCCCCTGTTT
>JAITEA010000066.1 GCA_031282285.1 Helicobacteraceae bacterium | reverse complement strand
CACATAGAGCCGTTGCGGGCGCGCGCTCGCCACATTCTGCATAATAGCGCCGCTTTTGGTGCGCTTGTCGTAATAGTCCGGCTTTTCCCAGTAAAAAACCTCTTCGATCGGCTCGCCGTTATCGGTGATAAACAGCCGTCCGTCGACAGCGTCGATCAGATACGGGTTATTCTCGATTGGCGTAGGCAACCCGATAATCAAAGTACCGTCGCGCATAACAAGCGCTTCGGGGCGCTTGTCGATCTTGCCGTCGCGGGAGCCAAACAGGTGCGTGCCGAAACTTTGATGCCTTGATGGATCAAACGCCGATAGCGCGGCGGGAGTATACGCTACGCCGCGCCGGTGCGCGTCGGTTTTCAGCGCCACAAAACGCGGAAAATCGGGATATTTCGCCGTAACTTCATCTAAGGTCAATTCGCGTTTTTTAGCGCTCATAGTTTTTCCTCGAGCGGCTAGAAGGCGCGAGCCAGATCGGTGTCGGGGTGATTGCCGCAACGCCTGTAATCGTCGAAGTCAATCAGCAGATTACGCCGCCTGCGAATATCCTGCAAGCCTTGCGCGAGCCGCACATAATACTCCAGCGATCCGTTGCGCCTTCCGGCGTACGCCGATCCCGGGTTGGGATTCCACACGCAGTGGATCGTACTTACGCCGTGCGCCGCCAGATCGTCCGCCTCGTTTAGATACTGTTCCAGCGCTTCGTCCTCGCTACGAAAGCGCGTAGGCTCGGCAAGCTCCACGCCGCCCACCGTTCCGGTATTCACGCGGTTTTCGCCAAATACCTCCACCGCGTCGAACAGGCGCCGTTTCATCTCGTTGTAACCGATCCATTTAGCCTTGCCCGGGCAGACGCGGTTAAACTGCTCCTCGTCCAGCACCTCTATATCCATCGTAACGCTGGAGACGGGCGTGTTGTCGTAAATACGCTTGAGCTGATCTTTTTTCATCGCCGTGCATATCAGTTGAATGGGGATTTTGGGCGCGTTAAAACTCTCGCCTACCGCCCGCAGCGTCTTGACGTAATAATCCGCTTCGTCGTCAAAGGGAACAGTCCCGCGAATATCGCTGCCGCCAGTAACGCAGATCGCCGTATATCGCCCGCGCTCTTTGAGCGCCTCGTTTAGCGTCTCCTGTATGTCGGCGGTTTTGAGTCTGGTCGGCATAGCGATCTCGTCTTTTGCCTGCTTTAAGTTATTCACAATATCGCAGAACTTACACCCGCCGCCGCCTTCGTCGCTCCAAAACCAGCAGTAACGATACGGCGAGAGCGACAGCCGCTGCGGACGCGCGCTGATCACATTCTGCATCGCGAGCCCGCCGCTTGTCGTTTTGTCGTAGTAGTCTGGTTTCTCCCAATACCAGACGCGCTCGATCGGTTTGCCCTGATCGACGGCGTAGAGATTGCCGTCGATCGCGTCGATCAGATACGGATTTTGCTCGATCGGCGCGGTGGTAACCACCAGCGAAGTACCGTCGCGCAACCACATACCTTCGGGGCGTCCCGTGATCTTGCCGTCGCGGTTGCCGAAGATGTGCGCGCCGCCGATCTGATGAACGGCTGGATCAAACAGCTCCAGCGCCGCGTCGGTATATGACACGCCGCGCCGCTGAATATCGATCTTCAGTAGCGGCAGACGCGGAAAATCGGGATATTTCGCCGCCACCTCGTCAAAGGTCAGTTCGCTTCGTTCCACGCTCATAGGTTATCCCTTTTGGCGAGTTGATCCAGATGGACAAAATAGGGGCGCGCCGCCGCCTCTTCGCTAATGCGCGTAGAAGCCGTCTCGTCTTTGACGCTTATTATTTCGTAGCGCCACACGCCCGCGATGCCGCGCCCTTTGTAACGCGCCTGCGCCGCCTCGTACGCGCTTGTAAACTCCTTGCCCGCGATAATGTTGCGCGAGGCTTTGACGGAAAATTTGTACGCCTTTTTATCCGGCGTTATCAGCAAGATAGCGATCGGTTTGTCAAACCAGATCGAGCGCGTCAGATTGCGGTTGGTTTCGGAGCTTTCCAGAATCTCCCACGATTCGATCGTCTCGCCGTTGAAACGCAGCGATCCTTTGCATACGGGGTGCGGCGCGCCGTTTTCGTCCAGCGTCGTCAGTACCTTGATCGCCCCTTCGTCGTTAAAGCGCGATAGCGCCTGTTGCAGTAGCGCTTCGTCGCGCTCGGTTTTTTTGTGGCTCATTGTTTCCTCTCGTTCAAATTGTATAAGTAAACGGCGCTTCCAGATCGCCGAAAAACGCCTTGTAGATCGCCGATTTCTGCCGCGCGAACTCGGCGCTGACGCGGTTGCGCGGCGAGCTAAGCTCTATGCGGTGGATCGCGTCGATCCCGCCCTTGCCCATCACCACCACGCGCCGCCCCAGATAGACCGCCTCGTCTATGTCGTGCGTAACCAAAATCATCGTGATCTTTTCGGCGTTCCAGATACGCAAAATCTCCTCTTGCAGCCGTATTTTCGTGATCGCGTCCAGCGCGCCAAACGGCTCGTCGAGCAGCAGCAGTTTCGGGCTGTTGGCGAGCGCTCTGGCGATCGCCGCTCTTTGCGACATACCGCCGCTAAGCTCTCGCGGATAGCGCCGCTCAAAACCGCTTAAGCCCACGACCGCAAGTTTTTCCAGCGCGATTTCGTTCGCGTTGGGCGTATTGGGCGGCAGGCTGAACTTGATATTGTCGATCACGCTAAGCCACGGCAAAAGGCGGTGATCTTGAAAGATAAAACCGCGATCGCGGCTTGGCTTGCTCACCGCCGATCCCTCAAAGATTACCTCGCCGCCGCTTGCCGTCTCCAGCCCGCCGATAATCCTGAGCAGCGTTGATTTACCGCAGCCGCTCGCGCCTATAATCGATACGAATTCGCCCTCGTCCACGCTCAGATTAACCCTGTCCAGCACGCGGTTATCCGCGCCCTTGAGCTCGAATGTTTTGCTCAGATTGCGTATTTGCAAAATGGGCTCTACTGCCATCTGATCGCCTTTTTGGTGATCTTACGCAACAGATCGTCCAACCCCTTGCCGATAACGCCGATGATCAGCATCCCTAAAATAACCATATCGGGGCGCGAGAGCGATCGCCCGTCCATCAGCATATAGCCGATCCCCGCCTGAGCGGCGATCAGCTCCGCCGCGACGACGCATATCCACGCCATACTAAGCCCCAGACGAACGCCCGCCATAATAAACGGCAGCGCGCCGGGCAGGATCACCCGCGCGATCACGCGTAGCCGCGAGGTTTCGTACACCTTGGCAAGCTCCAGAAACTTGGGATCGATGTTCCTGATGCCTTCGATCGTGTTGATCAGTATCGGGAAAAACGCGCCGATCGCGATAATGAATATTTTCGATCCCTCGCCTATGCCAAACCACAAGATCGCCAGCGGAATCCACGCAATCGGCGGCACCGGCTGAACCACCTGCAAAATAACGCCGGTGAGCCGCTCCGCCGTTTTCGACAGCCCGATTACGATCCCAATCGTGAGCGCCAAAACCGCCGCGATTGCGAAGCCCTGAAAAACGCGGATCACGCTCGCCTTCGTATGTCCCAGCAGCGTACCGTCTTTGGCAAACTCGACGCC
>JAITEA010000052.1 GCA_031282285.1 Helicobacteraceae bacterium | reverse complement strand
CGCTAAGCAGGGAAGCTACTCTCGACGAAGCGATCTCCTCTGGCTTGAGATTATAGGCAAACCCGCCCGTATATTCGGACATATCGTAATATATAGCTTGAGCGCTCGGGCAGTCGTCGTTTGCGTTTAACGCGCCGCCAGAAGCTATAAAAGCAAGCGCGATCGCGCTTATAAATAGAGCGTTTGACTTCATTTCAAGCCCTGCTTTATTGGTTTATAACCTTTTTCTTGAGCGTAAAAAGCGCGATCAAAATCGCCAGCGTAAAAGGCGTCAGCAGCGCTGTCTCCGGCGATATAGCGCCGTTTTTCGCCGATTGCGCGAGCGAGTACAGCGCCCCCCACGCGACCAGAACAAGCAAAACGGATATGGAGCTAAACATAGCCATATTGAAAAAGCGGGGGCTGATTGGCGAATAGACAAACACAAGCGACACAAGCAGCGGCGCGAACAGCGGAAAAATGATCGTGGCGTATAGTATGCTGCGAATGCGATATGTGTTGATATTCTGATCGGCAAAAAGTATCCACGCGCGCGCCGCGTCGATCAGGCTGTAGGTAAACTTCTGCTCGTAGATCGTATCCATAATATCGGGTCTAAATCCCCTAAGCTCGATCATACTTTCGCGCTTTTCAACGGCGACGCCCAAATCGCCAAGCGTTAAATCCGTCGGCTTGGTTATGATCGAAACCTCGCTAAGCGTCCAAGCGCCCTCTTTGAAAACGCCTTTTTTGGCGCGTATAAAGCGCGAGAGATCGCCGTTTGTAACCTCTAAAATATCCAGTCCTCTAGCTTCGTTTTGCAGCGGCAGCAGCTCTTTAATATATATAAACCGGTTGTCGTAACGGATAAAAAGGTCTTGCGTGATTGTGGTGAAATCGCGTTTTTGTTTGATCGCGTCGGCTTTGTCGCTGAGATAGACAAACTGCGTGGTACAAAGCGCGATATAACCGCACGAGATCGCCAGCGAAACTAGAAAAAACGGCTTAAGCGTTTTGAGCCGCGAGGCGCCAAGACTATAAACCGCCACCAGCTCGTTTAAGCGAATCATATGAATATTCGTCGCGATCGCGCCGAAAACCAGCGAAAGCGGCAGGATAATATCGAGCGCTCTGGCGGCGCGAAACAGCCCAAAAAGCAGGATCAGGTTCGCCGAATCCGGCAGTTTGGAGGCGCTTCCAAGAATATCCATACCGACGAAAAACGCCATTAACGCGACGAGGATCAGCGAAACATATCGTAAATAGAGCCAAGCGATGTATCGATCAAGCATTTAGTTATCCAAACCTTACGGCTATCATAAAGGCGTACGCGCGATCGCTTTAGCGGCGCTTAGAAAGCCTCTGATCAGCGCGGGGTCTTTCACCCCCTTTGTCCTCTCCACGCCGCTGCTCGCGTCCACGCCGTAAAAATTAAACGGCTTGATCGCTTCTAATATATCGGCTTTCAGCCCGCCGGCGAGTATGATTTTGGAGCAATCGACCCCATCGAACCACTCCAGCGGCAGCCGCTTCCCCTCGCCGCCGTAGTTCTTGGTAAAGGCGTCGATCAGCCGGTATTCGCGCGCGAATAATGTCAAATCCTCTTTAGCCCGCGCTCTGATCACGCGCAAGAACGGCGTTTTGAGCCGCATAAAAAACCTATTGTCTGCCTCCGTGTGAATCTGCGCCAGATCGAGCTTGGCAAAAGCGCATATCCTGTCGATTTCGCGCGGCGCCTGCTCGACAAAAAGCCCGACTTTCTTGACAAACGGCGGCAGTTTTTCGGATATAAACAGCGCCGTCTCAGGCGTAATCAGACGCGGCGATTTGCCGTAAAAGACGAAGCCGATCGCGTCCGCGCCAGCCTCGCAAGCGCATAGCGCGTCGTCCAGATTGGTAACGCCGCAGATTTTAACTTTCATTTAAGCGAGCCGATCGCCCGTTTTCTATCCGCCGCGCCGAAAATATAGGCGCCAGCCACGACGATATCCGCGCCCGATTCTTTCAGCGCGCCGATATTATCCGCGCACACCCCGCCGTCTATTTCGATCAGGCATTTTGGGTTGCGTTTCGCGATCAGCGCTTTGAGCCGCCGCAGTTTTTCCAGCGTCGATGGGATAAACCGCTGCCCGCCAAAACCCGGATTTACGCTCATCAGCAAAACCATATCCAGATCGCCCAGCAGATACTCGATCGCGCTTTCGTTCGTGTGCGGATTTAGCGTGATCGCGGGGCGGATACCCAGATCGCGAATGCGCGTTATCAGGCGGTGCGGGTGCTTCTCCTCCTCGATATGAAAGCTCAGGAACTCGGGCTTCAGCGGCGCGAAAAGCTCGACGAAAAACGGGTTGTTTTCGACCATCAGGTGAATATCCAGCGGCTTATTGGCGGCTTTGGCGGCGGCGGCTACGACGGCGGGACCGATCGTGAGATTTGGCACAAAATGCCCGTCCATCACATCGATATGCACATAGTCCGCGCCCAGCGCGCAGACGCTTTTAACCTCGTCGGCAAGCGCGCCGAAATCCGCCGAAAGAATACTTGGAGCAACCAGCATAATACCCCTTTGAATCCTGAAGTGTGCCAAAAGAGCGATTAAACCCGCCCTCGCGCCGCTTTTACCGCGCATTTGGTAGCATACGCGATTTTAAGGAAGTAGCGATGAAAATCTGCCTGATCGGAATGGGATATGTGGGGTTGCCGCTTGCGGCTGAGTTTGGCAAGCGCTATGAGACAGTCGGTTTTGATATAAACCAAAAGCGAATCGAGGAGCTGAAAAACGGCTTCGATCGCACGCTGGAGCTAACGAGCGAGCAGTTAAAAGCCTCCGAAAGGCTAAGTTTTACGACCAGCGTCGAGGATATCAGATCGGCGAATATCTATATAATCTCCGTCCCCACGCCGATCGACAGCCACAAAAACCCCGATCTGACGCCGCTGATCAAGGCAAGCGAAACGGTCGGCTCCGTTTTGAGCCAAGGCGATATAGTCGTCTATGAATCGACCGTCTATCCGGGCTGCACCGAAGAGGAGTGCGTCCCCGTATTGGAGCGCTTCAGCGGGCTGAAGTTCAACGAGGATTTTTACTGCGGCTACTCGCCGGAGCGCATCAACCCGGGCGACAAAGAGCACACAGTCTCCAAAATCCGCAAGATCACCAGCGGCAGTACGCCCAAAACGGCGGATACGATCGACGATCTGTACAAGAGCGTTATAACCGCCGGCACCTACAAAGCCTCGTCGATCAAGGTGGCGGAGGCGGCTAAGGTGATCGAAAACAGCCAGCGCGACATCAACATCGCGTTTATAAACGAGCTGGCGCTTATATTCGGGCGGCTTGGGATCGACACAAACGAGGTGCTGGAGGCGGCGGGGACGAAGTGGAACTTTCTGCCCTTTCGCCCCGGGCTGGTCGGCGGGCACTGCATAGGCGTTGATCCGTATTATCTAACCTACAAAGCCGAATCGGTCGGCTACCACCCGCAGGTGATTTTAGCGGGGCGACGCATCAACGACGGTATGGGCGCGTATGTCGCTTCGCAGGCGATCAAGGCGCTTATCAAAAAAGGCTCGCCCGTCAGGGGCGCGACGGCGCTGATCTTGGGGATTACTTTCAAGGAAAACTGTCCCGATATTCGCAACTCGCGCGTGATCGACATTATCCGCGAGCTTGAGGAGTTTGGCGCGGCGATCAGCGTATATGATCCGTGGGCGGACCCCGACGAGGTTAAGCGCGAATACGGCGCTCTGAATGTATCCAAAACGCTGCCAAGCGAAAAGTTTGACGCGCTTATAGT
>JAITEA010000201.1 GCA_031282285.1 Helicobacteraceae bacterium | reverse complement strand
GTCAAACAGCCGCTTACGACCAGCAGCGCCTCTTTTTTCTTAAGCCGCGCCGCGCCGATAATCGCCTCGATACTCTCCGTCTTTGCCGCCTCGATAAAGCCGCAGGTATTTACGACGATCAGATCGGCTTGGCGTATATCTTGCGTCATCTCGTAGCGCTTCAATCTGGCGAGCATTACCTCGCTATCGACAAGGTTTTTTGTACAGCCAAGGCTGATTAGATGTAGTTTTGGCAAGTTATATCCACATATTATCTATTAAGCGCGTCGCGCCGACTCTCGCGGCAATCAATATGATCGTTTCGCCTTTTTTGATCGTTTCAATAGGCTTGAAGTCGCGATCGACGATGGCGATATAATCAATCGCCAGCGGTTTCAAAACCTCCGCTATAGCCTGAACGATCGCCAGCGATCTTATTTCGCTTCGCTTAATCAGTTTGCTTGCCTCAAAAAGCGATTCGGATAACTTCAGCGCCTCTTTTTTTTCGTTTCCTGATAAATAGGCGTTTCTGCTGCTGAGCGCGAGTCCTCCGCTTTCTCTTGTTGTTTCGCACGAGACGATCGCTATGTCCATAAAAAACGATCTGACCATCTTAGTTATTAACCAAAGCTGCTGCGCGTCTTTCTTGCCAAAATAGGCTCTTTGCGGCTTGATTAGATTGAACAGTTTCATCACGACAGTCAAAACGCCGTCAAAGTGATTGGCTCTTATCGCTCCTTCCAAAATCGAGGCGCCAATTAGCGGGGCGCGGACGATCGGCTCGTCCTCGCTATAAATCGTTTTCGGCATAAACAGCAGATCGACTCCGGCGGCGCGGCAGAGCGCTATATCGGCTTCCTCTTTACGCGGGTAACGCTCAAAATCCTCGCCCGCTCCAAACTGCGTTGGATTCACATATATGCTGACGGCGGCGAAATCGTTCTCCTTTTTCGCCCGTTCGATCAGGCTTAAATGACCCGCGTGCAACGCGCCCATCGTCGGCGCGAAACCGACCTCGCCGCGCAGATCGCGCCTAGCCTCGTTTAGTTCCTCGATTGTCCTCGCCACAACCACCCGTCAAATCCTTTACGCTACAATCCGCGCCAAATTTCGCCAAAATTATACAAGGATAACGGTGATCATCGACGCGTACGAATATATTGAGCGGATCAAGAAGCTCCAGACGCAGCTATCCAACGCGCGCGGGATTATCAAGCCGACCGAAGTCAAGGCGCGGCTTGGCGAGATCGCGGCGCTTGAAAACGATCAGAACTTTTGGAGCGATCTGGAAAAAGCGGCGCTAATTCAGAAGGAAAAATCGCGGCTGGAGCGCGTTTTGTCGCGCTTTAACGAGGCGGCGACCGCCGTGGAGGACGCGCAGGCGCTGTTTGAGATCGCAAGCGACGAGCAGGACGGCGGCGCGTTGGAGGCGTTAAGCGAGGAGCTGCCCGCTTTGGAGGAGAAGATCGACGCGCTGGAGGTGGAGCTGATGCTCTCCGGCGAAACCGACGGCGCTAACGCGATCGTGAGCATAACACCGGGCGCGGGCGGCACGGAGAGTCAGGATTGGGCGTCGATGCTCTACCGGATGTATCTGCGCTGGGCGGAGCGCCACAGTTTCAAGGCGGAGATTTTGGACTATCAAGACGGCGAGGAGGCGGGGATCAAGGACGCTTCGATACTGATCAAGGGCGCGAACGCTTACGGATACCTTAAAGCCGAAAACGGCGCGCATAGGCTGGTGCGCGTTTCGCCTTTTGACGGCGCGGCGCGGCGGCATACCAGCTTCGCGCAGGTGAGCGTTTCGCCCGAGATCGACGACAATGTGAATATCGTGATCGACGACAAGGATTTGCGTATCGACACCTACCGCAGCAGCGGCGCGGGCGGGCAGCACGTCAATAAAACCGAGTCGGCGATCCGCATCACCCACCTGCCCACGGGCGTGGTCGTTCAGTGTCAAAATGATCGCAGTCAGCACAAAAACCGCGAAACGGCGTTCAAAATGTTGCGATCCAAGCTCTACGAACTTGAGATGCAAAAGCGGCGCGACGAAGCCAACAGCGCGATAAAAACGGAGATTGGCTGGGGGCGGCAGATACGCAGTTATGTGCTGTTTCCCTACCGGCAGGTCAAGGACAACCGATCGAAGCAGTCGTTTAATAACGCGGACGCTATACTAGACGGCGATTTGGACAAGCTGATCGAGGGCGTTTTGGTAAGCCTTCAGCGCGGCGAGCCGATCGGAAACGCTACGGACGACGAATAACGCTACCGCAATTATGCAAGCCGATATAAGTATTAAAACGGTGGATGAAAAGATTGAAATCGGGTTAAAAAAGAGAAAGTTTATCGCCTTGTTTTTGATGGCGCTCTTACTCGCCGTTATTGGCGCGGTTATAGCGTTCAATCCGCCGCCGCAAAAAGATACGCCGTTGATTAGAGCGATCGGCGCGTTCGCGACGATATTTTTTGGATATACCGCCATCGTAGCCGGCATAAAAATATTAGATAAAAAATCGGGTTTTATTATCGACGACGACGGCATAACGGATAATAGCGGCGCAATGTCCGTAGGTCGCGTTTTATGGGAAAATATCGTGGATATAGAGCCTATAAGCGTTAAATACGGACTTGTCACAGAAAACTATATAATAATTATCGTAAATAATCCAGAAGCGTATATAAATAAACAAAAAAATCCGTTTTCGCGCCGTATGGCAAAAGCTAACTATAGAGCGTATGATTCGCCGATCGCCGTATATGCGGGCGGATTAAAATGCCGCTTTGACGATCTATTTATCGTTTTGAATGCAAGATTTACAAAGCGCCGCTCGCCCCGCGCTTTGACCAAATAATAAAGCGCCGAT
>JAITEA010000188.1 GCA_031282285.1 Helicobacteraceae bacterium | reverse complement strand
ACAAACCAAGCGACGGAAATATATTATCCGCCGCCAACTTCGCCCGCTTTTGATCGCTCGCTTGATAAACTCTGCGCCAGCGCTTTGGAGGCTTTGAAATCCGCTTTGCCGCTTGCCAGCTTAGGCAGGCTTTCTACCTTGTATATTTCGGCGGGCGTCATAAGCGGCGAAATCTGCGATCCTTTAACGGCGCGGATAAACGCATCCTCGTTTGTTTCGCCCGCGTAAAGTAAAACCACTTTTTCGCCCTTTTTGTCGTCGCTTAGCGCTACGGCGATCGCGTCGATCTCCTCGCTAAATAGCGCGGCTATCTGGCTTTCAACGCTGGTAAGGCTGATCATCTCGCCGCCGATCTTGGCGAAGCGGCTGTAGCGATCGACGATGGTTATAAAACCGTCCTCGTCTATATGCCCTTTATCGCCGCTTTTGTAGTAGCGCCAATCGCCTATTACCGCGATCGCCTCGTCGGTTTTTGCTTTATCGCGGTAGTAGCCTTTCATCACCTGCGGACCGCCTATAATTATCAGCCCGTCCTCGTTGACGCCAAGCTCGCGCATCGTGTCGGGATCGACGATCTTTACGATCGTGCCCGGTAGCGGCAGCCCCACGGTTCCCTCTTTGTGAAAGACGAGCGTTTTGAATGTGTCGCGCTCCAAAGCGTTGGGCATATTGACGCATACGACGGGCGCGGTTTCTGTAGCGCCGTAACCCTCGTATATCTCTATGCCAAACTTAAGCCTAAAACCCTGTTTCACATCCTCTTTGAGTTTCTCCGCGCCCGCCACCGCGATCCGCACCGATTCCAGCATCAGCGGATCGAGTTTTTTGTTCTTAATGTAAAGCCTGAAAAAGGTTGAAGTGCCAAGCAAAATACTCGCCTTGTATTTGGCGCACATCTTGCCGATCGCTACCGCGTCGGTCGGATCCGCGATGGCGATCATTAACACCCCTTCGGCAAGCGGCAGCAATGTAGTGATCGTAAGTCCGAACGAGTGAAAGATCGGCAGCGAGTTTAACACCACATCTGTTTTGCGGAAGTTGAGCAGATCGGCTACCTGACGCACATTTGCGAGCAGGTTTTTGTGCGTCAGCTCCACGCCTTTGGGCGCGCTTTCGCTACCGCTGCTAAATAAAATTGTCGCCGTATCGTCTATGCGCGTTTTCGCAAAAAATAGCGCGCTAATCAGCCAAGCGGGGGCAAAGAGCGCAAAGAGCGAGGCAAAAAGCATATCGCGCTTTTTGATCGAGCCTTTTATATCCTCCGCGTAAACGGCGCGATCTTTTAATATATGGCTTAGATCGAAGCCGCGCGAGGCGAGTTTGTCGGCAAAGGTTCTGGAAGCGACGATGGTTCTTAGCCCGCTTTGCGTCGCGGCGCTCAAAAGATTTTCGCGGCTTACGGTGTAGTTAAGATTGATCGCTTTTTTGCCCAGCGCGAATAGCGCGAGATTTACGATCGCGCCCGCCGCCGAGGAGGGCAGCAGTACGCCGATCTTGTCTTGATTGTCCAGACGCTTTTTGAGCTTGCGCATAAACAGCAGTACCGAAACGAGCAGCTTCAGATTGGTTAGCTGCGCGCCGCTTGGCTGATCGACCAGCGCGAGCGAAAACGGATCGGCGGCTGCGCGCTGAAGCCAGCGGTAATGCAGCGGCTTCTGGCGCGAGAGGTGAAGGTCCCACGCTCTGACCGACAGCTCGGCGACGGCGCGTTTGACCTCGGCGGCTTTCGCCGAAGCCTCCAGCGGTTTGCCGAAAGCCACGATAATCTCCCGCTTGCCGTTTGGACGGCTCAGGCTCTTGTAGTGATCGTCCGCGCGCGAAAACGAGGAGCCCCAAAGCCCGCGCAGGAAAAACGGCACGATCGGGATATCCAGCCCCTCGATCGCCACCTCAAAACCGCGCTCAAACTTGCCGATCTGCCCGTTGTAGCTGATAACGCCTTCGGGAAATAGCGCGACCGCCTCGCCGTTTAGCAGTCTGGCGCGTATGTTTTCGATCGCCGATTTGCTCGCGCCGCCGGCGATAGGGATAACGCTGAAAAACTTGAAAAATCCGCGCAGATACCACTTGTCGTAAACGCCTTTGAACATCACGAACTTCAGCCCGCGCGGGCAAGCCACCTGCAACACGAGCCAGTCGATCCAGCTTATATGATTGCCCAGCAGCAAAACGCCGCCGGAGGGCGGGATATGCTCGATGCCCTGAATATCCGTCTTGTAGCCAAGCCGCAGGATCGGAAAGAGCAGAATCCGCGCGAACAGATGCGGCACTTTCTTGATGGCAAAAAACGCCGCGATCAGCGCGGCAAAGGCGATCAGCGTGAAAAGCCCCGTCGTGGAGAAGCCCACCTGAACCAGCGCCACCGCGATCGCCAGCGAGGCGGTCATAGCGCAGTTTTGCGCGAAGTTGTTGCCCGCCAGTATCTTGCCCATCTCGTCGCTGCGCGAGAAATATTGAACGACCGAGTTTAACGGCACGATCGCCAGCCCGCCGAAAAAGCCAAAGAGCAGCGAGCAGATCGACATATGAAGCGCGGTCGTCGAGTATGTGAAACCAAGCAACGCCACAAACAAGCCCAGCGCGCCGATCGGGATAAAGCCAAGCTCGATGTGCCGTTTGGAGCTGACGCCGGCGATCGCCGAGCCGATCGCGACGCCGACGGCGCTAAACGCCAGAATGCCCTGAATCCAGACATTGTTGTCGTCGCCCGTAACGGCTTTGTAGTGCGCGCCGAAAGCGGCGAGGATCATCTGCGAAATGCCCCAAAAGACGCTCAAACCGATAATGCTCAGCCAGATATCGTTGTTTTTGGTAACGATCGCGAGGTTTTTGCGAAGGTAGGCGAGTTTAAGGTATTGTTTGAAATCAAAGCGTTCCTCGCTGGGTTCGGCGGCGAAAAACGGGATTTTGAAGGCGAAAAAGGCTTCCAGCGAGCTTAATACGACTAGCAAAACGCCGATTGGCGTCATTACGGACAAAATCGAGTCGGGATCGCGCAGATCGGGCGAATAATAGAACTCGAACGCCGCCGAAAACGCGAAGGAGCTAAGCAAGATCGCCACGATCGTCAGCGCCTGAATCGCGCCGTTGGCGAGGCTTAATCGCTCCACGCCGACAAGCTGTTTGATCAGCCCGTATTTGGCGGGCGAGTAGATCGCGCTCTGAACGGCGAGCAAAAAGGTGGCGGCGAAGGCGAAAATGAACCAGCCGTTGATATAGCTAAAGAGTATCAGCGCGCTTAAAACGATCGCTACGATCGTGGCGACGCGAATCACGGTCGT
>JAITEA010000184.1 GCA_031282285.1 Helicobacteraceae bacterium | reverse complement strand
TGGATCGAAGCGATCCATCGGCAGCAGCTTGTTTGTCCCAAACGGCTCCTCTTGTTTGAACTTGTCGTCGAAAATCTCGCAGTCGCCGAATCTCTCCGCGATCGCCGCCGTGGTTTTGCCGTAGCCAAAAAGCGTCATTCGCATAACGCGCTCATCTAATCTTGATCGTAATTAGCGCCAGCACATTGGACAGCAGCGCGATAATCCAAAAGCGCACGATGATCTTATTCTCCGCCCAGCGCATCAGCTCGAAGTGGTGGTGAAGCGGCGCCATCAGAAACACCCTGCGCCGCCTGAGCTTGTAGCTGCCCACCTGCAAAATAACCGATATGGTTTCTACGACAAATATAAAACCAATCAGCAAAAGCAGCGCTTCGGTTTTGGAGATAATGGCGAGATAGGCGATAAACGCGCCGACCGAGAGACTGCCGCTGTCGCCCATAAACACCTCGGCGGGATTGGCGTTGAACCACAAAAAGCCCAGCAGCCCGCCAAGCATAGCCGCCGCGATCACCGTCGTTTCGCCCGCGCCGGAGACGCTTGGCAGCAGCAAAGCGGCGCTTAGCTGCGCGTGTCCTGAGAGGTACACAAACACGGCGAGCGAGGCGATAGCGAATATGCTTGGCGCGGCGGCAAGCCCGTCCAGCCCGTCGGTGATATTAACGGCGTTGCTCGCGCTGGCGAAAACGAGTATCCAGAAAAGCCCCATATACAAGCCCAGATCGGCGATCGGCTCTTTGATAAACGGCAAATATAATAGCGTGTTAAGATTGCTCGCAAACAAAAGTAACGCCGAGACAAGCGCGGCGGCTAGAATCTGCAAAATAAACTTCGGTTTCGCCGAAAGCCCCTTGTCGTTTTGCTTGTGGTAGATTTTTCTGATATCGTCGATCATACCGATCGCGCTAAACAGCGCGATGGTCAAAATGCCGCCCCACGCGTAAACGCTACTCAAATTGACGCTAAGCAGCGTGGCGATCAGCGCGCAGGCGGTAAAAACCGCGCCGCCCATCGTCGGCGTATTTTGCTTGCTCTTATGCCCGCCCGGGGCGTGCGAAAGTATAGGCTGAGTCGCGCCCTGCCGCTTTGCCCAGACGATGAAACGCGGAAAAAACCAGAGCGCGAGAACGAAAGCCAAGCAAAACGCCGCGCCCGATCGCACCGTAATATAACTGAAAAGATTGAAGGGCAGACGATCCGCAAGGAAGTAAAGCATAGAAAGACCTAATCTGTTTTTAAGGCGGCGATTATATTATATTACTCTTAATCGCCCTATGAACGCTAAAAGGTTGAGCAATGGCATCAAAAAAGAAGATACAAAAAACGATTCTGGTGATCGCGGACGGGATCGGCGCCAAGCCAAAGACGCCCTACAACGCCTTTGAAAACGCCGTTAAACCCACATACGACAAGCTATTTGCCTCGCTGCCCCACTCGCTTTTGACCACGCACGGGCTGGCGGTCGGTCTGCCTCGCGGGCAAATGGGCAACAGCGAAGTTGGGCATCTGACGCTGGGATCGGGGCGAATCCTCTATCAGGATTTGGTGAAAATCTCCAAAGCGATCGACGAGCGAACCTTCGCGCAGAACAAGGCGTTCAACGATCTGCTGGAAAAGAGCGATCGCATTCATCTCGTCGGGCTGTTAAGCGACGGCGGCGTGCATTCGCATATCGATCACATTCTTGGCGTGGCGCACTTTGCCGCCGAGGCGCAGAAAACGGTCTTTCTCCACTTTTTCACCGACGGGCGCGACGTGTCGCCCACAAGCTCGCCGCTCTATCTCAACGACGCCAAACAGATTTTGACCGATCATATTTTGTTGGCAAGCGTCGGCGGGCGCTACTACGGTATGGATCGCGACAACCGCTGGGAGCGCGTCAAGCGCGCCTACGACGCGATCGTATTGGGAACGCCAAAAGCGACGGTAGCGGCGGAGCAGTACTGCCGCGACAGCCACGCAAAGGGCGTTACCGACGAGTTTATAGAGCCTGTCGCCTCGCCGGAGTACCGCGGGATGCAGGACGGCGACGCGGTGCTGTTTTTGAACTTCCGCAGCGATCGTATGCGCGAGATCGCGCAGTTGATCGGCGATATTAACTTCAGACCGATCGAGGTCGAAAAGCGCAATGTGTACGCCGCGACGATGACCGAGTATAACCAGTCGTTTCGCTTCCCGATCCTCTTTCCCAAAGACAACCCCAAAAACACGCTCTGCGAGGTGATCGCCAAGGCGAGGCTCAAGCAGTTTCACGCCGCCGAAACCGAAAAATACGCGCACGTTACCTTCTTTTTCAACGGCGGCGCCGAGGAGCCGCTCAAGGGCGAAACGAGGGTTTTGATCCCCTCTCCCAAAGTCGCCACCTACGATCTCCAGCCCGAAATGAGCGCCGATCCCGTCGGCGACGCGGTGGTCAAGGCGATCGAAAGCGGCTTTGATTTTATCGTAGTCAATTTCGCGAACGGCGATATGGTCGGGCACACGGGAAACTACGCCGCGGCGCTAAAGGCGGTGGAAGCGGTCGATCGCAACCTCGGCAAGATTATCGCGGCGGCGGACAAAGCCGATTACGCCTACATAATCGCCGCCGATCACGGCAACTGCGAGGAGATGCGCGACGCGACGGGCGCCGTGCTGACCAACCACACGGTCGGCGATATACATTGTTTTGTGAAAGCCAAAGGGGTGGAGGCGATCAGAAACGGCGGCTTGTCCAATGTCGCGCCCACCATATTAAAGATAATGGGGCTTAATATTCCAAGCGAGATGGACGAGCCTCTATATTAACAAAAAGGATTCAGCTATGAAATTTAGCGGCAAAAACGCGCTTATCACGGGCGCGAGCAGAGGTATCGGCAAGGCGATCGCGCAGACGCTGGCGCGGCGCGGACTGAAGGTATGGATCAACTACAAAAGCGGCGCGAAAGCCGCCGACGAGCTGAAAGAGGCGATCGAATCTAGCGGCGGCAAAGCGGCGGTGATCGGCTTCGACGCGACGGACGACGCGGCGTTTGCCGACGCGATCAAGACTATCGTCGATTGCGACGGCGCGCTTAGCTATCTGGTCAATAACGCGGGCGTAACCAACGACAAACTCGCGATCCGTATGAAAACCGAAGAGTTTTCGCAGGTGATCGACGCTAACCTCAAAAGCTGTTTTATCGGCTGCCGCGAGGCGCTGAAGGCGATGAGCAAAGCCCGCTTCGGCGCGGTGGTAAATATCGCCTCGATCGTCGGCGAAACGGGCAACGCTGGGCAGGTCAATTACGCGGCGAGCAAAGGCGGCGTGATCGCGCTGACCAAAAGTTTCGCCAAAGAGGGCGCGATCCGCAACGCGCGTTTCAACGCCGTTACCCCCGGTTTTATCGCTACCGATATGACCTCCGCGCTGACGCAGGAGATCAAGGAGAGCTACTTCAAAGCCATTCCGCTGGGGCGTTTCGGCGAGGGCGCGGAGGTCGCCGAAGCGGTCGCGTTCTTGTTAAGCGACAACGCCTCCTATATCACGGGCGAAACGCTGAAAATTAATGGCGGGCTTTATATGTAGTTGCGCATTAAGAGCGCGTTTTGTACAATGCGACCCAAATTTTAGAAGGAGCCGATCAAAATGGCGTTATTTGACGAAGTTAAAGCGATTGTGGTGGAGCAACTGAGCGTCCACGAGGACGATGTGAAAGAATCCGCGAGATTCGTAGAGGACCTAAACGCCGACAGCCTCGATGTGGTGGAGCTGGTGATGGCTCTGGAAGAGAAGTTTGACGTAGAGATTCCCGACAACGACGCGGAGAAGATCAAAACCGTAGGCGACGCGATTAAATATATCGAAGAGCTGAAGAAATAAAGCTGAAGGCTTAGTATGAGACGGGTTGTCGTTACCGGTCTGGGGATGATCACCGCGCTTGGCGGCGATCGCGCCTCGTCGTTTGACGCCATTATTGGCGGCAAATGCGGCGTCGAGACTATCAGCCTCTTTGATCCCTCCCGTTTGAGCGTTACCTTCGCGGCGGAGGTTAAAAACTTTGATCCGACCAAAACGATGGACGCCAAAGAGGTCAAAAAAGCCGACCGGTTTATCCAGCTTGGCTTAACCTGCGCGAAAGAGGCGATCGCCGATTGCGCTCTTACAATCGACGAGGAGCTATCCGAACGCTTCGGCGTGAGCGCCGCGGCGGGCATAGGCGGCTTGCCGCGCATAGAAGAGCAGTCGATCGTCTGCGGCGATAAGGGTCCAAAGCGCATTTCGCCGTTTTTTATCCCCAGCGCGCTTGCCAATATGCTCGGCGGCTTTGTGAGCATCGAACACAGGTTAAAAGGACCAAACCTCGCCTGCGTAACCGCCTGCACGGCGGGTTTGCACGCGGTGAGCGAAGCTTACAAAACCATCGTTTTAGACGGCGCGGACGCGATGCTCGCCATCGCGGCGGAAGCGGCGATCTGCGAAGTGGGCGTGGGCGGTTTCGCCGCTATGCGCGCGCTCTCCACCCGCAACGGCGATCCGCAGCGCGCCTCGCGCCCGTTTGATCGCGATCGCGACGGCTTTGTGATGGGCGAAGGCGGCGGCGCGCTCGTGCTGGAAGAGTACGAAAGAGCCAAAAAGCGCGGCGCGAAGATATACGCCGAGCTGATCGGCTTTGGCGAAAGCGGCGACGCCAACCACATCACCACGCCCGCGCCGGAGGGCGAAGGCGCCTATCGCGCTATGCGCGCCGCGCTGAGAATGGCAGATCGCAACGCTTCCGGCGTCAAGATCGGCTATATCAACGCGCACGGCACAAGCACCGTTTATAACGACTGGTACGAGACGCTCGCGCTTAAGAAGGTGTTTAGCGGCGCGGTTCCGCCCGTCAGCTCCACCAAAGGCGCCGTAGGGCATTGTTTGGGCGCGGCGGGCGGCATCGAGGCGGTGATCGCCGTTACCGCGCTCGAAAGAGGCGTTTTGCCGCCCACAATCAATTACGAAAACCCCGATACGGAGCACAACCTCGATCTGGACTATATTCCAAACGCGGCTAGAGAGGCAAAGGTTGAAGCGGTTATGAGCAACAACTTCGGCTTTGGCGGCACGAACGGCGCGATTGTGTTCAAAAAGGTCTAGCGTTTGCCTTTTTATCTGGATTTTGAAAAGCCGCTGAAATCCGTCGAGGAAGAGCTGGAGCTTGCCCAAATCCGCAAGGACGAAAAAGCCGCCTCGGCGCTCGAGAAAGATTTGAGCAAAGCGATCACAAAGGCGTACGGCAATCTTAGCGATTATCAAAAATTACAACTGGCGCGCCATCAAGATCGCCCCTACGCGCTGGACTACATCAAGCTGATTTTGGACAACGCGCACGAGCTTCACGGCGATCGCCACTTCAAAGACGACGCGGCTATCGTCTGCTTCGTGGGCGAGATCGAAGGCGTGGCGTGCGTGATAATCGGCGAAGAAAAAGGGCGCGGCACAAAAACCAAGATCGCCCGCAATTTCGGTATGCCGCACCCTGAAGGCTACCGCAAGGCGCTGAGAGCGGCGCGTTTCGCGGAGAAGTTTAATCTGCCGATTTTGATGCTTGTCGATACCCCGGGGGCGTACCCCGGCATCGGCGCGGAGGAGCGCGGGCAGAGCGAGGCGATCGCCAGAAACCTCTACGAGCTAAGCGACATCGACGCCGTTACGATCAGCGTGGTGATTGGGGAAGGCGGCAGCGGCGGCGCGCTGGCGGTAGGCGTGGCGGACAAACTCGCTATGCTTAGCTACTCGGTTTTCAGCGTGATTTCGCCGGAGGGGTGCGCGGCTATTTTGTGGAACGATCCCGACAAGGCGGAGGCGGCTACCAAAGCGCTTAAAATCACGCCCGACGCGCTGCTTGGTTACGGCTTGATCGACGATATTATCAGCGAGCCGATCGTGGGCGCGCACCGCGACAAAAAGGGCGCGGCGGAGGCGATCAAACGCTACTTTTTGGATAGCGTCGCAACGCTTTCGCAACAAGATCGCACCGAAAGACTCGCGGCGCGCTACGAAAAATTGATGAAAATGGGTCGTTTCAGCGACGAAACCGCTTCAAAATGACCGCCGCGCGCGCCAACGCGAAAACCGCAATCAAAAAGAAGGTTTATCGTGGAAACGGCGCATAAACTAAGAAACGCAAAACTAGGTCCCAGAGTGGTTGCCGCGCTGAAAAAGCGGTATTTCGACGCGTGGTATTTTGACGATCCGGCGCAAGCGGCGGACAAAGTCGTATCGCTTATCCCAAAAGATCACATAGTTTCTTGGGGCGGTTCTATGACCATTGTGGGATTAGGCATTCAGGAACGGCTGGCGCGCGAAGGATTCAGTTTAATTGATAGAGATAAAGCCCGCAATTTTGAAGAGAGAGTGGAACTGATGCGCAAGGCTTTACTGTGCGACACTTTTCTTTGTAGCGCCAACGCCATAAGCGAAGATGGACAGCTTGTAAATATTGACAATTACGGCAACAGGGTCGCGGCTATGATTTTTGGACCCAAACAGGTAATTGTGGTAGCGGGCATAAACAAAGTAGTAAAAAGCGTCGAAGACGCGATGGTTCGGGCAAAAACTATCGCCGCGCCGACGAATACGCAGCGCTTCCCCGACATTCCCGTTCCGTGCAACAAAACGGGAAGCTGCGCCAACTGCGCTACTCAAGATACGGTATGCAACTATTTTGTAACTATCAGGCTTTGCAAACCCGCTGGACGGATAAAAGTGATATTGGTAGGGGAGAATCTAGGTCTTTAACAATGAGAAAACATATAGGCGAGCGCTTTACTAAACGCATCTTTTTTATTGCGACAATTATATCCAAGCAAGATCGCCAAAAAATGAATATTGAGCGCTGCCTACAAGCGCTAACGCCGATCTGGTATTATGGCGGGCAAGGCGCGTCCGACGCGGCGTTAAACGAGCTTGACGAACAACGCGGCTGGCGCTGCCGCCAGATTTCAGGCGGTTTTTACAATGGTCTAACGGCGGCGTTTGT
>JAITEA010000172.1 GCA_031282285.1 Helicobacteraceae bacterium | reverse complement strand
TGCTTGGTCAGCGCCTCTATCGACTTGCGATCCTCGTCGTAAAGCTCCTGCATCGCGACCAGCCCGTCTTTTAGGAATTGATTTTCGTTTTTTAACGCGCCTAAAGTTTCGTCTTTGGCGCCGATCACCTTTTCGTGCATCGACAAGATTGTGCCGACCGTCTTTTCCACGAAGTTCATCGCGCTGGTATGTCCGTCGAAAACCAGCTCCGCATCAAGTTTTTTGGGCAGCATCAAACTCACGCCGCTGGCGCTTTCCACCAATATTTTTCCGTTTTCAACCTTGCTGGCAAGTTTGTTTTCGTCGCACAGCGTCTTGATTTCGGCGGCGCTTTTGCCTACAAGTTTTGCAAATTCTTCAACGCTTAACCATGTTTGCGCCATATCATCTCCTTGTTAAACGAATCTCAACCGAACGCGAATCAATCTCCGCCTGCTCTCTTACGCTCCGCCGATCGTCGAGCGCTTTTCGCGCCAACTCGGGGTCGTTTAGCGCCAAAATCTGAACCGCCAGATACGCCGCGTTGATCGCGCCGTTGATCGCCACGCACGCGACGGGGATTCTAGGCGGCATCTGCGCGGAGCTTAACAGCGCGTCGACGCCGTTTAGCGCGCCGCTTGCAATCGGAACGGCGATAACGGGCTTCGTCGTCCGCGCCGCGATCGCGCCCGCCAGATGCGCCGCCATTCCCGCCGCCGCGATAAACGCGCCAGCGCCAGCCGCCTCCGCCTCCTCGACATACGCCGCCACGCGATCGGGCGTTCTGTGCGCGCTGGCGACAATCAATTCGTAAGCCGCGCCAAAGCGCTCCAAAGTTTTGACGCACTCCTGCATCACGGTCAGATCGCTCTTGCTGCCTACGACGACGCCCACAAACGCGCCCATACGACTCCTTTCGATATTAACGGCAAGATTTTACCAGACGCCGCTAAATCGCGCCGCGTCTTTAGGCGCCGGCTTAGCCGATCTATGCCAAGATCGCGCAAAGGTAAAGCCGTGCCGAGAATACGCCGAATACTCCTTACAGAGATCAAAACCCGTAAAGACAAGCTACTTGTTATATACTGCGGCGCGTTTTTTATGATTGTAGCCTGTTTTATTGGGCTTTTCGTAGCGCTCGCAGTTATCGGCGCTATCAAGATGCGTCTTGCCGGCGCGCCAAAAATCGAGACGGAAATATCCCGCATAGAAAAGCGCGTTGAACGCTCGCTAGGTGAAAGCAAAGTCTCCTATAGCGTTTTCGTTCGCTATTCGTTTAACGGTAAGGAGTACGAAGCGCCGCTCAATTATTATCACGCCGCTATGCGCGTCGGCGACAAGATCGCCGCGTATGTCGATCCGGATAACCCTAAGCGCCTATCCGCCGAGGGCGGCTTATGGCTGAACCTGTTTTTCTGCGCAATGCCTGTCTTTGCGTTCTATATCGGCTTCATAACGCTAAAAATGGGTCTGCGCGCTCAAATCCGCGCGAATCCGACCGATCCGCCGCAATCGCCGTAACTTATGGCGGCGAAAGAGCAAAGCGGCGTTTTTGTAAAATCCCGCTCTTTGATAGAAAGCGAAAAATATGATCTTCTTTAGCGATCTGCTCTTAAAGTTGCAAAAGTTCTGGCAGGATCAAGGGTGCGCGATTGTTCAGCCCTACGATCTGCCCGCCGGCGCGGGAACCTTTCACCCCGCCACGCTGCTGCGAAGCCTCGAAACCAAGCCGTGGAGCGTCGCGTATGTCGCCCCAAGCCGCCGCCCCACAGACGGGCGCTACGGCGAGAACCCCAACCGGCTTGGCGCGTACTATCAGTTTCAGGTCTTGATCAAGCCTTCGCCCGACGACATTCAGACGCTCTACCTCAAAAGCCTCGAGTATCTAGGGCTGAACCTCAAAAATCACGATATCCGCTTCGTCGAGGACAACTGGGAGTCGCCGACGCTGGGCGCGTGGGGGCTTGGCTGGGAGGTGTGGCTGGACGGAATGGAGGTAACGCAATTTACCTACTTCCAGCAGGTCGGCGGTTTGCAGTGCGATCCGGTGGCGGTCGAGATCACATACGGCGCGGAGCGGCTGGCGATGTATCTGCAAAAGGTGGATAGCGTTTTTGATATTCGGTGGAACGAGCGGTTTACTTACGGCGATATTCATTTTGAAAACGAGTATGAGTTCAGCAAATATCACTTCGAGATCGCCGACACCGACGCGCTGTTTCGGCAGTTTGAGGCGGCTTTCGCCGAGTGCGGGCGGATTTTGGCGGCGAAACTGCCGCTGCCCGCATACGATCAATGCCTGATCGCAAGCCACGCGTTCAACCAGCTTGACGCGCGTAAGGCGATCTCGCAGACCGAACGGGCGCAGTTTATCCTGCGCGTGCGCGAACTCGCCAAAGGTTGCGCGGCGCTATACAAAGCGCAAGAAAACGAGCGCGACGAACGCCTCAACAAGATCAAATCGCCCGCCTAAAAGCGCTTATCGCGGAAGCCAGCGATCTTTACCGAGGCTTACGACGCCCCGTCGAAACGGGTCGAGAAACAATAAGCGTTTAGAAAAGCCGCCTTTTAATCCCAAAACCGCTAAAATTGCAAAAAGCGCAAAAAGCTTGATTTTCGCTGATTGTCGCCCAATTCGCTTAAATTGATTTTCGCTGATTTTTGCTGATTTTCGCTTAAACAAAGGAAAACTCCCAATGAACCCTTTCAAACGCCTTATCCTCGCTATTGCCTCTCTTAAGGCGTTCGCCTCTCTTAAAACGCTCTTGCTTGCCCTTCTCAAACGCCCTTCCGTTATCCTTCGTATAGTCGCCTTTATCTTTATACTCGCCTATATTATCGCTATGTATTCCGACAGAACAATAGGCGACAATCGCTACTCCAAACGCT
>JAITEA010000170.1 GCA_031282285.1 Helicobacteraceae bacterium | reverse complement strand
ATTCGCCCGCCAACGCCGCTTGCGATCCACGCGCGCAAGATTAGCGCCTCCTCGTTCTCGTGCGTGCTGGCGGCGACGATCGTAAGGCTGGGCGGCTTGGCGAAGTCGCGCGTTTTTTGCGGCGTTTGCAACAGCTTGATATTGCCAAGCGTCATAGCGTTGATCGCGCCGAGCGAGATTAGCCGATCGCGATCCTCGTCGCTTTGCGCGTAGATAAAATCGATCTTGTTGAAAATCCGCTTGTACAGCCAGCGCAAGCGGTTGTATCTAGTTAATCTATACAGCGGGATTCGCGCGTTGATCAGCGTGGTTTTGGCGCCGCGTTTTTTGGCGAAGGCAAAGAGCGCGTACCACAACTCCGCGTCGAAAACGATCAGCGCGTCCTGCCGCCTGATCCAAAACGGCAGGAAGTTTTCAAACGGCAGAATGCGGATCGACTCGCCGCGATAGAGCCTCGAAGCCTCTTCGTAGCCCGTTTTGGTGGTTACGGATATGCAAAAGCGCTTATCGGCGCGCCGGATATACTCCACGATCGGCGCGATCGCCCTGACCTCGCCAAAGCTGGCGCAGTGTATCCAGACTCCTTTTTTTGAAAACGGCATACTTTTGGCGCCAAAGGGCAGCGCTCTCAAAAGCAGAAACGATCGGGCTTTGCCGGAAAATATCGCGGCAAGCGCCAACGGCGGCAGAGCAACCAGCCAGATCGCCCACATCGCCAATACATAGAAAATATTAAACATTGCCGTCTTTCAAGCGTCGGTTACGCCGCGGCTTTCGTATCCTCGACTTTTTCATCTTCTTTGACATACAAAATGCAGCCGCAGCTTGGGCAGGTTACGATCTCCTGCGAGGCGATCACCTCGCTATAAACTTTGTCGCTGATCTTCATAAAGCAGCCGTAGCAAGCCTGTTTCTTGACCGGCACGACGACGCGCGCGCCCGCCCAGCGGCGGATTCTCGTATAAAATCCAAACACCTTTTGCGGAATCTCCGCGACGAGTTTTTCTTTCTGGGCGGCGACGGCGGAGCGCTTCTCGTTCAGCGCGGCGAGCGCGTCGCTGTTCTGCTTTTTCGCCTCGCCAACCTGCGACTCAATCTCGATAATGCGCGTTTTGAGCTTATCGATCTTCGCTTTTTGCTCGTCCTCGATATTTTGCAGTCTGGCGATCTCCTCGTTGATAAAGGAAACCTGCTCCCGCGCTATATCCTCCTCGAGCGAGAGCGCTTTGACCTCGCGCTCGGTTTTGAGATCGCCGCTTTTTTTCGATCGCTGCGCGAGCCTGTCGGACTGCTCGGCTAAATGCGCCTCGTGCTTGACGATCTTGGCGCGGTTTTCGGCGATGACCGCTTCCGTCTCCTCGATCTGCCGTTTCGCGCGGTTTTGCTCCTCCGTCAGCGCGTTCAGCGCGCCGTTGACGCGCTCCTCTTCTGGCAGGAAATCGTCGAGCGTCTTGTCCAGTTCGCTAAGTTCGATCAGTTGTTTCAGGTGTTTGTTCATCGTATTCCGTCGGAAAATGGATTTTGCGAAGGCGCGATTATAGCGTCTATGCCCTTTTCTTTCAGCGCAAGGCGCATCGCCTCGCCAAAAAAACGCTCGGTTTCGTAGTGTCCCGCGTCGATCGCGCCGATCCCAAGCGATCTTGCCTTGATCGCGTCGTGGTATTTGAGATCGCCCGTGATCACGATGTCGCAGTCGATCTCGCCGATCATAGCGCCGCCGCTGCCGCAGCAGAGCGCCACGCGGTACGACTCGCGTTTTCGCGGCTCCACGACCGATCTCACGCCGCCAAAAGCGGTTCTGACAAGCTCGACGATCTCGCTAAACGCGTATTTTGTCTCGTGGAAGCAGGCAAATCCTTCGCTGGTAAATTCGCGCCAGAGCAGAACTTTGCGCGCTATAAATTGGTTAAGATGGCTTTTGTCAAAATTGGTATGCATAGCGATCAGCGACGCTCGTTTCATAATAATCTCGCGGATAAGATTGGCGGGATATTCCGAAAAATCCAGCCGCTTAATCGGCGAAAAGATCGGCGGGTGATGCGCGATCAGCGCCGAGCCTTTTTGCAGGCTATCTATAACCGCGCCGTCGGCTTCCAACGCGAGAACTATTTGCGTAATCTGCGCGTTTTTGTCGCCCGCGATCAGCCCGCTATTGTCCCAGCTCTCCTGCGTTTCAAACGGCGAAATCTGATCGCAAATATCTAGTAGCTCTTGAAGTTTCATTTTGTCTGCCTTACTATTGGAATGTAGCCTACATCTTTGATAAGCGCTTGTCCTTGATCGCTTAAGAACCAGTCGATCAGCTTCTGCGCGTTTGGAGCTATATCGCCCTTGCGGGCGACGATATAAAACTCCTGCGTTAATGGATACGATCCGTTTGCGATATTTTCGGGCGTTGGTTCTACGCCGTTTATACTTAAAAGCTGAATATTCTCATTTGATTTCATATCGGTCGCATAATATCTAAACGAATATCCTATAGCGTTTTTGGCGTTTCGATAATCCGCCACTCCCTCTATCATGCCGCCCATAGTGTGAAACTCTTCTTTTAGAGGCGCCTTAAATGATAGTCCTTTCATAACATACTTTTCCATAGTCGTTTGACTGCCCGAGTTTTTATTGCGCTGAAAGGCTAATATCTTTTCATTTTCTCCGCCGACTTCGCGCCAATTTGTGATTTTACCCGCGTAGATTTGTCTAATCTGTTCCACGCTCAAATTTTTGACGGGATTTTCTCTGTTCGTCAAAAACACAAAAGCCTCTTTGCCGACAGGCGTCAAGATAAGCTCTACGCCCTCATCTTTTGCCATTTGCAACTGTTCGCTTGAGGGCGCGAAAACAAAGATCAGATCGACGGCGCCGCGCACTAACCTAAAATAAGCCGCATCGGTGCGCGAACAATAGCGCTCGTCTGCGTCAGACTTTTTGTAGAGCCCTTCAACGACGGAAATATATATCGAGCAAAACGAGGTAGCGGCATCAATCTTTGGCTGCTTATCATCGAAATATATAGTTGGCTCGCCACTTAAAGCAATTGCGGGCGCACCAAAACTTCCGCTGTCGTCAAAGCGTTCAAGTTCGGCAACTGAAGGGGCGATAAAAAGCGAATTTCTATATGACCACTGCGAAAGCGCGGTAAGCGTTAATATAAAAAGAACAGGAGTTAAAATCTTTACAGGCTTTGTCAATCTCAATAACCCCTTTTTCCAAAGAGCCAAGATTATGCTTATACTAAATATCGCATACGACACAACTTGAATTAAAAAAGCGTATAAAGGCAGACTTTCATCTACAAGTATATAATTTATCAAAATGAATAACGGGTTTGAAAAAAGAGCAATCAATGAAAAGTATTCGCTTGCGTAACTCCAGCCCGAAATCAAAAAAGCCAAATTCATGCAAAAAAGAGCGTATATCAAAACCGCAAAAATCATAAAATAGGTCTTGAAATTTAGTTCGTATATCAGCTTTTTAGCCCAAAAATAGCCAAAAGAACCAAGCGACAAAAGCAGCCAAAAAAGAGCCAAGAGATGGACAAAAACAATTGACGAAATTGGATACGGGTCGTGAAAATAGGGCTCGTGAAAACGGAAGAGATTAAGATCGCTCAAAACTCTCAAAGAAAATAAAAACGCAACTCCCGCGATATGTACGATTATCGGTACATAAATGAACGAAACCATATAAGCGTTTGTAAATATCTTTTTTAACATCTTAAGCCTTTCATCGGCAAGTACGACTCATTTTAATTTATTTGCTTTTGACATAAAAACCTAAAACCCTTTTAAGGGTATATAACCTACATCTTTGATAAGCGCTTGTCCTTGATCGCTTAAGAACCAGTCGATTAGCTTCTGCGCGTTGGGGGTTATATCGTCTTTGCGAGCGACAATATAAAACTCCTGCGTCAGCGGATACGATCCGTTCGCTATATTTTCTGGCGTAGGTTCCACGCCGTTTATCGCCAGAAGCCGGACGCCTTTGGTTTCCTGCATATCGGTAACAAAAAATCTAAACGAATAGCCGATCGCGTTCTCCGCGTTTCGATAATCCGCTACAGTAATACTCGGCAGAACGCTTATTACTGTCTCTTGAGGCGGCGTTTTGAGCTTCAGACCTTTCATCACCGTATTTGCCATAGTAGTTTGGATGTCGGAGTATTCCTTGCGCTGAAAAGCCAAAATCGTCTCGTCTTCGCCGCCGACTTCGCGCCAGTTGGTTATTTCGCCGGTATATATCTTTTGAAGCTGTTCGATCGTAAGCGATCCGATCGGATTATTCTCATTAACCAAAAATACAAACGCCTCTTTGCCGATCGGCGTTAGCGCAAGCCCTGAGACATCAGAAGTTTCGGATATTTTTAAGCGATTCTGCGAAGGCTCCGCGACAAAGATTAGATCGGCTAACTTGTTAATCAGATTATAGTAGGCGTTCTTTGTGTGCAAGCAGGCTATATGCTCAATATCAATCGGCGTGAAGTAGCTATCGCGCAAGGCGTCATTTGTGAGCGAGCAGGCTATATACTTTTGTGTGTATTCGTATTCGCGGAGATTGTCGGGTTTTTTGTATATCGCTTTGGCGGCGGCTGAATAGACGGGATACAGCGCTATCGTTCCGTCCAATTTGGGCAGATTATCTTCAAAATAGATCGTTGGTTCGCCTATCAACGCGCGCGCCGCTTGAATCTTTGCGTCGGGAATAAAGTCGCTTCTAATCGGACTTAGCTTTTGCAGATCGTCAGAGATTACATAGCGGTTTATATACGCGATTATTAGCGACGCTGGCGCGATAGCGATAAGCGCGATAAAAGCGGACAGATATATCGGTTTTTTATTTACGATTGGTTGATTTTTGCCGCGCAGCCCTAAGAAAAATCCGAAAGCGTAAGCGGCGCTAACGGTTAAAATATACACGGAAAAATAGACTGGCTCAAACGCAAACATAGTAGGTAGATAGACGATAGTTGTACCCATCTCCAAATACGATATGATTGCAGAGCTTGTAACTATAAATAATAAAAAGCGTTCGGACGCCACTGCGGCATAAATGACGCTTAATTGAAGCGCGACAATTACGACCGGCAAAAACAGGGGGAAATAGCTTGTGAAATATCCGTCTTTTACCTCTAACTTTTTCGATCTGAAATAGCCCAAAATCGCGATTGCGATCGCCGTAACGATCGAACAAAAGACAATAGAATAAAGCAAGAGATTATCATCGATTGTCAAGTAGCAAAGAACGAGTAACTGCGCGACGATCGGCGCGTAGATCAGGCTCCACATATAGTTATTGAGTTTCAAAAAGCGCCAAACCGCGCTCAATAGTTTGCCCGCTTCCGCGCCGCTAGTCTCGTTATTTTGATCCGCCATATTTTGCTCCGCCACAATCGCCCTTTTTGGTCAAAAAACCGCGCGCCCGCCGCCGCGCCGTTCGCCGTTGCGACGCAAGAAGTGTAACAAGAAGCCTCTTTGCCGCGCCGCCGCGCCCAATATTGCCGCCGCGATTGCGGGCGATAGAGAATTTGAGGTATTATTGTCGCCGATGAAATGCCAAATGGGAAAA
>JAITEA010000127.1 GCA_031282285.1 Helicobacteraceae bacterium | reverse complement strand
AATAAACGGCGGAGTTTTTTCCTTCGGTTGAATTAAGCGCGAAATAGTCCCCGTTGCCAACGCCGTAAAACGGGATAAGCTCCTTTTGCCAATCGCAGAAAGCGATCTCGCTCGTATATACGAGTATGATATCGCCGTTGCCGTTTGTCCGGCCTTTCGCGCTTGCATTGTAAATATCGCCGGGGAAATCAAACTCGCTCATCAGTTCGATAAATATCTTAAAGTCGTGGGGTAGTTCGGCGCCAAAAAACGCTTCAAGAGCGCTCCAATCTTCGCCAGTCGGCGCGTCGTACTCAAACGCCGGTTTTGTCAAACATCGCGCTAATATCAAGCGCATTTTTTCTTTTGTCATATCGTCGCTCCAATCGCGGGAAAAGCGCGTTATTCGCTTAGTAGCGCTTCGGCGTGTTTGAGCGCCGCGTCGGTAATCTGATCGGAGCTAATAATCCTCGCGATCTCCGCTACGCGCCCTTTGCGATCCAACAATCGCGCTTTGCTTTCGCCGTTTTCTTTAGTAATAAGATAGTGCGCGTCGGCTTTGCTGGTAAGCTGCGACTGGTGGCTTATGGCGAAAATCTGATAACGACCGGATAGAAACTTCAAAACCGCCGCCACGCTCGCCGACTCTTCGCCGCTGACATTGGCGTCGATCTCGTCCAAAAACAGCGCCGATCGCTCGTTCGTCCCGCCAAGCTCGACGCGAACGGCTAACAGCGCGAGGCGCAAGCGGTTCAGCTCCCCGCCGCTGATCTTTTCGATCGCCGCGCCGTTTAACGCCAGCGCCGCCTGCTGCCCCGCGTATTCGTTAAGCTGCGTTTCGTTTAGCGCCAGCTTCGCGTTTGGCATACGAAGCCGCGTCAGATAAGCGTTAATTTTCTCCTCGAGCGCTTTGACGGCTTTGCATCTTACCGCTCTAATCTGCTTTGCCAGATTGTTCGCGCTCGCCTCAAGCTCCTGAACCTCGCGCGATAGCAGCTTGATATCCGCTTCCAGCGACTCAAACGAAGCGATCTCGCGCCGCTTATCCTCCGCGTATTTAAGCGCCTCGCCGATGTCGCCGTAACGCCTGATCAGCGCCGAAAGCCTCTCGATGCGATCGAGCATCGCCTCCGGATCGAGCGCTTCGATCTCCTCCAAACTCGCGCGCGCCGTCTCGATCGCCGATCCTAGATCGTTCATCGCCTCCTCAAAAACGGCGCGATCCAAACCAAGCGCGTCGTACAGCGCGTAGGCGTCGTCTTCGGCTTCCTTGAACGACGCGGTTTTTTCCAGTATCTGGGCGATCTTTTCCTTTTTGGATAGCTGTTTTTTTAGCTCCAAAAGCCGCTCGTATTCGCCCTCTTTTGGCGCTAGCGAGGCTATTTTGTCCAGCTCAAACTTGGCAAACTCCAGCAGCTCGCGCGCGCTTGCCTCTTTGTCTTTAAGCGCCGAAAGCTCCGCGCTTTTGGCTTTAAGCCGCTCGTAAGCCGACGCGAACTCCGCCAGTTTCGCCTCGTGCTTGGCGATCAGATCGAGCAGCGAAAGCAGATTATTAGAGGATAGATCGGAGCTTTCCTTCTGATTCAGCCGCCTTGCCGAGCCCTCGAACAGCGCCTTTAGCGCGCTTTTGCCAATCTGCGCGTCGTTGATAAAGTAGCGCGTTTTGTCCTTCTTGATCAGCCGCGCTACGATCTCGTCGCCCTCGATCTCGATCGGCGCGTCTTTGGGCGGCTTGAAACCGACGATCGCCGCCTCCGCGCTAGAGGCTTCGCTCTCCTGCAAGCCAAACAGCGCCAAAATGGCGTTCATCAATATCGATTTGCCCGCGCCGGAGGGTCCTGAAAACACATTCAGCCCGATGTGAGGCTCTAAAACGACGCTCTTGAAGCTCAGCGCGTCTTTGATCGAAACCCTTGCTATCATAAGGCGCAATTATAGCCGAGAGCGCCTCTTAAGCGGCGTTTCAAGCCAATTTGCGGGCGGTCTGCTAACAATACTTGACAATAAGAGACTAAATGTTGTATAATGTTTTTAGCGCTCTAAGGTTTATAGCGCTAAAATCGCAACTTCAAAACACTCAAACTTGGGAGGAAACAATGCTATTCACGCCTCTTGGCTATCGCATTCTTGTAGAAAGAAGCGAAGAGCCTACCAAAACCGCTTCGGGTATCATTATCCCCGACAACGCGAAGGAAAAGCCGCTCGACGGCAAGGTCGTCGCAATCAGTAAGGCGATCAAGGAAAAAGGCGAAATCGCTATCGGCGATGTTGTCGTTTTCGGCAAATACGCGGGTACCGAGATCAAGATCGACGGCAAAGACTTTGTCGTGCTGAACAACAGCGAAAAGAACGACGACATTTTGGGCGTCCGCAAATAAACGCAGAAGGAGAAACCAATGGCAACAAAAGAAATTTTCTTTTCCGACGACGCTAGACGCAAGCTTTACGAAGGGGTAAAACTGCTTTCGGACGCGGTGAAGGTTACGATGGGTCCCAAAGGACGCAATGTGCTGATCCAAAAGAGCTTCGGCGCGCCGCACATCACCAAAGACGGCGTGAGCGTAGCTAAAGAGATCGAGCTAAAAGATCCGCTGGCGAATATGGGCGCTTCGCTCGTTAAAGACGTGGCGAGCAAAACCGCCGACGAAGCTGGCGACGGCACCACGACGGCGACGATCCTCGCGCACGCGATATTCAAAGAAGGGCTTCGCAATGTAACGGTCGGCGCAAATCCGATCAGCATCAAGCGCGGTATGGACAAGGCGAGCGAAGCGATTATCGCCGAACTCAAAAAGATCAGCCGCGATATCAAGGACAAAAAAGAGATCGAGCAGGTCGCGACGGTTTCGGCGAACGAAGACGCCAAAATCGGCAAGCTGATCGCCGAAGCGATGGAAAAGGTGGGCAAAGACGGCGTTATCACCGTCGAGGAAGCCAAAGGGATCAACGACGAGATGGACGTGGTGGAAGGTATGCAGTTTGATCGCGGCTATCTCTCTCCCTATTTCGTAACCAACTCCGAAAAGATGCTGGCGGAGATCGAAAACCCCTATATTTTGCTATTTGACAAGAAAATCTCATCTATGAAAGACCTCTTGCCGCTGCTCGAGCAGCTTGTCAAGACGGGCAAACCGCTTCTGATCATCGCCGAGGACGTGGAAGGCGAAGCGCTGGCTACGCTGGTGGTCAATAAACTGCGCGGCATTCTGAATATCGCGGCGGTTAAAGCGCCGGGGTTTGGCGATCGCAGAAAAGCGATGCTGGAAGATATCGCGATCCTAACCGGCGGTCAAGTTATCGCCGAGGAACTTGGACGCACGCTCGAGGGCATTACGATTGGCGATCTAGGTCAAGCCGCTCGCGTGATTATCGAGAAGGAAAACACCACGATCGTAAACGGCAAGGGCGACAGCAAAGCCGTGAAGGCGAGAATCGCGCAGATCAAGCAGCAGATCGGCGAAACGACCAGCGATTACGACCGCGAAAAACTGCAGGAGCGGCTGGCGAAGCTCTCCGGCGGCGTGGCGGTGATCAAAGTCGGCGCGGCGAGCGAGATCGAGATGAAAGAGCGCAAAGATCGCGTGGACGACGCGCTTTCGGCTACCAAAGCCGCGGTTGAAGAGGGCATCGTGATCGGCGGCGGCGTGGCGCTGGTTCGCGCGGCGGCGAAAGTGAATTTGAAACTTGATGGCGACGAAGCCATAGGCGCAGAGATTATCATTCGCGCCATCAAATCCCCGCTTCGCCAGATTGCCGAAAACGCTGGCTACGACGGCGGCGTGGTGGTAAACGCCGTGGAAAAAGAGAAGCCAAATGTGGGCTTCAACGCTTCCAGCGGCGAATATGTCGATCTCTTTGAGGCGGGCATCGTCGATCCGACCAAAGTTGAGCGCATCGCGCTTCAAAAGGCGGTATCGGTGGCGAGCTTGCTGCTGACGACCGAAGCGACCGTAAGCGAAGTCAAAGAGGACAAACCTGCCGCTCCTGCAATGCCAGGCGGCGGTATGGGCGGTATGGACTACTAAGCTAGTTTTGATCGGGCGCAGCGCGCGCGCTCGATCGCCGCTGGCGGCGTCGGCGGTTTCGTCGGCGCCGCTTTTGTTTTGCGCGCCGTTTTTCGCTCCTTTGAATATGCTATGATCGTTTTCAGTTTTGATTACGCGCGAGAGAAACATAAAGCAAGGAGCAACGCTCCGGATTAGGCGGTTATGGTTTTAGTCTCTTTGCTCGGCGATTTTGACTCGTCGATTCTGCCCGTCTTTTTTGAGTACAAATCCGAAATCACGCTGCATATTCTGGCGTATGGCGCCGGCGATCGCAACGATAAAAACGCCGAAAGAATCACGCGGGGCTTAAACGCGCTTCGCGCTAAATACCGCCTTAAATGTACGCTGCGCGAAATGCCTCTGGCAAACAACGATATTCAATCTATTATCGCCTTGTCAAGCTCGATCTCGCAACTTGCCCCGCCTGATCATCTGTTTATCAATGTGAGCGACGGAGAGGCGGATATGGCGATCTTGCTATCTAAAGAGCTGCTGGATATTGGCGCAAAACTATTAATCTATGGGCGCTACTCCAACGATCTGTCGATCTTAACGGTAAACGGGCTGGAAAAAACGCGGCTTAAACGCAATATGAAAATCGACGATCATATTATCTCAAAAGGCTATGAAATCATAGAAGCCAAAAGCAAAAGCGAGCTTGAACGCAGAAAGCCTTTCGTGCGGGCTATTAGCGATAATTTCGCGCTGTTTCAGAAATACCGCAAGCGCGTTATGGAGGACAAAAGCATCGACGAGGAGCTATACGGCGCGATCATTCGTCCTCTATACCAGATCGGCGCGGTCAATCGGCGCGGCAAACCGCTGAATATTAACTATATTTTGGGCGAACTGTTTGAGGAGCAAATATACCATATCGTAAGCAGGCTGAACTTTGACGATATTGTGTCTGGCGCCAAAATACGCTACGAAACCATTAACGGCGTTACCGTTCAAAACGAGTTTGATATTTTAATGATAAAAGATAATCATCTGTACATTATCGAATGCAAGTTCCGCGATCGCGTGGACGGCGAAAATCTTATCTATAAATACGACGCGCTGTTAGAACAGATGGATACCGACGGCAAGGTGATGATTATAAATGTAGCCAGTACGGAGAGCAAAGAGGCGCTGCGGCGCGGTAAACGCATACACAAAAACTTTGAAAAGGGCGCCCTATCCAGAGCGCAGCTAAACAACATTTTGATCTATTACGAACCGACGCTCGATCAAACCAAGCTGATCGCTATGATGCGTCGCTTTTTCAACGCCTAAACGCCCCTCTCAAAAACAATCCCATTTTCGCGCCTTTCGGTAAGCGAACGCGACGCTAAGGGCGGCGCGGTTAAAATGTCATAAAAGGAGCGCGATGCTTGACAAAGAGCCTATGACCCCGAGGGGTTATGAAAAGATCGCAACAGAGTTGGAGCGT
>JAITEA010000098.1 GCA_031282285.1 Helicobacteraceae bacterium | reverse complement strand
GGCTACTATATACGATACGGTTACGAAATTCATACGCTACTTTCCTTCCTTTTTGCCGCGCCGCCACGCTACAAACATAGCCGCGAGCGTCAATACAATCATAATTCTCACAACCCAAGTCAGTCCTCGCCCAAAGTTGCTGCTGCCGCTGCCGACCGAGCTTTCCAGCGTAACGCCGCGCGCGCTCGCGATTGTATCCACAATATAAGCCGCGCCGTTAAAAACGCCCGCGCTGATCTGCTGCTGCGGGCTCAAATCTTTGCGGTATTCGGCAAGCAAAGGGATAATCGGGCAGCCGGGCATAATGCACACAATATCGTCTTTGTCGATCTCCGCTTCAAGATCGGAGGAGACGATCGCGTCAAGGCGCCGATCGTCTTGACTGACCGCGAGCAGGACATAAGGGGCGCTAAGATCGGCGGCGATCCGTTTCGTATAGGCGGCTAGCGTCTCGTTGGACTCCAGTTTTTGCAAAGCGGCGACATATACACTCGCTCCCGTTTTACTGAACAATTCGGCGCTCATCTCGTTAATTTTGACGGCGGCTTTATCGATCAGCACGCCTTCGTTGATCAAGATAAAACCTACCGGCGGTTCGGCGGGTTCGGCAAATTCGGTAGGTGCGGTAATCTCGGCAAAAAGGCTCGCCGACAATAAAAAGATAAGGGGGAATAAACGCGACATAAAATCTCTCTATCGGCAAATTAGGAAGACAAAGAGATCTTACCATAACCGCGCTGACGACAACGGGCGCCTAACGCCCGAGCGCCAAATCAAAAGCTGAAACCTTAGAGCGGGGGCGGTCGCCCCCCTTCTAAGGAAAAAGGCGTTTAGCCTATGTACAACGCGCCGCCGGGCATTACAACCGAATACACGGAAAAAACCGCGAGTACTATCAGCAACAAAACTATCAACTTATCCATCGCCGACTCCTTACTGATTGGTATTGGCGTTGAAGAAGGCGTTACGCTTGCCTTCGCCGTCCGCGTCGTTCATCTTCACCGCCTTAAGGTTTTTGAAGACTTCCTCTTTGCTCTTAGGATTTACAACTTCGCCTCTAACCACATAGGGGTTGTTGGCGCTTGCTTGTTGCGTGATAATCCCAAGCGTCGTCAAAGTACCGATAATGCCCAAAAGAAGGACAACCGCCACCAGCATTCCGCTAATTCCGTTAAGCGCAAAATAGCTTCCAGAACCTTGTGAACTCATAACTTATTGCCCTCCCTGTTTTGGCGTAGTCAAATAAGTCGCGACGGCTTCGTACTGTTTTTCATTGAGTATTCCCGCCGATTCAAACGAGGGCATTACGCCTATTTCTCGCGCGCCTTTTGAGCCAAATGTGCCATTTTTAGCAAAAAAGACAACTTGATCTTTATTGCCAAATTCAGGCGTTCCCTCAGTGAAATACACTTGCAAATTCGCCGCTCTGCCGTTATTACCGTCGGCGGTCGGACCATGACATTGCGAGCATTGCGCCAAGAAAACGCTTTTGCCCATATCAACCAGCGCCTCGTTGGAAGGGTTCTCCCACTTAGCGGCAAACGCGGCGTTCCACTCCGCGGTCTCTTTATTCCACTCGCCAATCTGACTATAGGCGCTTAACGGATAGCCCAAAGCCCAATACCAGATCGCCCAGATGAGCATCAGTATAAAGCTGATCGTCCAGCCCGTAGGAAGCGGGTTGCTGTACTCTTTAATGCCGTCCCATTCGCCCTGTTCGGTAGCTCCGCCGCCTTTGTGTTCTTTAATCTGCTTAAAGTATTGGCCGATCACAAACAAGCTGATCAACACGCACACAAAGAAGCCAGCGGCGCCTAGGTAGTTGATCGTATTGTTCGATCCAAGGAGCGATTCAATACTCATTCTTTATCCTTTGTTTGGTTCTTCGGGCTTTCATCAGCCCGATCGTCTCGCGGCTCTAAAGGTTGATCGTCCAAACCGTCGTTTAAGACCAGATTGGAGTACTCCTCGTAATGCGCGCTTCTGGCTCTGTTTGCATACAGATGGTAGATATACCACATCAGCAATATCGCCGAGATCGCTATCGCGAAGAAGTAAATGTAACCTTTTAAGAGCGTCCAGTCCAATGCCTTGTCCTACTTCCTGCTGTTAAGATAGGCGATCAGCGCAACAATCTCGGGAATTTCGTTTCCGTCGATCGCTTTTGTAACATCCGGATCCTTAATATCCTTCGCAATCGCTTTAGCTTCATTCAGCGCGACAGCTTTTGCCGCCTCTAAATCAGCGGGAAGCTGCGCGTCGGTATAAGGCGTTTTGAACGCAAGCTTAACCGTTAAGGCTTCGGCGTATGCGGTCTCGATATCGGCTTTCTTTTTGAACAGCCACGGATAGGGAGGCATAATAGAACCGCCCACAACGCCTTGCGGATCCTTCATATGCGCCTCGTGCCAATCGGTCGTGCGGAAGTTGCCTACGCGGGCAAGATCGGGACCGGTGCGCTTAGAACCCCAAGTAAAGGGACGATCGTAGGCGAACTCGCCGCTGATCGAGAAATGCCCGTAGCGATCCGTTTCGCTTTTGAACGGACGGATAAGCTGCGAATGGCAGGCGTTGCAGTTTTCTTTCAGGTAAATATTTTTACCCGCTAACTGCAGAATTGTGTAGGGTTGAAGCCCTACGACCGGACGGGACGCCTGCGCGAAGCCGGGGATGATCTCCACCAACCCCGCAAACGCTATGGTAACAAACAAGAACACCGCGAAAAAGAACGGGTGCTTTTCTAACCAATGAAACATAACGCCTCCTCCTTAACTCGCCGAGATCGGAGTCGCCGAGATCGGTTCTTTTTCAACCTTATCGCCGCTCGTAATCGACTTAATCACATTCCAAACGAAGATCAGGAAGCCGACAAAATACAGAGCGCCGCCGACGCCGCGAATGATGTAATACGGATGCAGAGCGATAACGGTGTCAATAAAGCTGTTCGCCAGATTGCCGTAGGCGTCCACTTCGCGCCACATCAAGCCCTGCGTAATACCCGCAATCCACATACTGGTAAAGTAAAGCACGATACCGGTCGTCTGAACCCAGAATTGAATATCGATAAGTTTTGCGCTGTATAGCTTGCGCCCGTACATACGAGGAACCATATGATAGGTCGCCGCCATCACGCTGAAACATACCCAGCCAAGAACGCCGTCGTGAACGTGCCCGATAATCCAGTCGGTAAAGTGCGCCAAAGCGTTTACGGACTTGATCGATTGAATCGGACCTTCCAGCGTGGAGAACATGTAGAACACCGACGCCAAGATCAGCATTTTGATAATCGGATTAGTCGTAACCTGATGCCACTGCCCGCGAAGCGTGAGCAGGAAGTTGATCGCCGTACCCCAAGAGGGCAGGATCAGCACGACGGAGAAAACCGAACCCATCGTCTGCATCCAGTCTGGAACAGTCGAGTAGATCAGGTGGTGTCCGCCAGCCCAGAGATAGACAAACATCAGCGACCAGAACGAATATAGCGACAGTTTGTAGCTATAAACGGGCGCGCCGGCTTCTTTGGGCATAAAGTAATAGACCAGCGCGATCACCGCCGAGGTAAAGACGAACGCAACCGCGTTGTGCCCCCACCACCACTGGATCAGAGCGTCGTTGGTGCCGCTGTACATAGAAACCGAGTTCCAAATCGAGCCGTAGCCTGAGATGATGGTCGGAATCTGAAGGTTGTTGGTGATGTAGAGCATCGCGATCGCTAAAAAGGTCGCGATGAAGTACCACAACGAGATGTAAAGGCTCTTTTCGCGGCGAACGCCGATCGCGCCCCACATATGCAGACCCCAGACGACCCACAGCACGACGACAAGCAGGTCGATAGGCCACGCAAGCTCGATGTACTCCTTGTTCTCCGTGATGCCCGCAAAGAGCGTTACCACCGCGAGCGCGAGGATAACCACATAGAGCCAGAAGTGAATCTGACCAAGCGCCTTCAGGAACGGATATTCGTTGAACGAAATCTTAAGAACGCGCTGGGATATGTAATACCAAGACGCCCAAATACCGCTCAACATAAAGCCGTAGATGATGCCGTTGGTATGAAGCGGACGAAGACGACCGAAAGCGACAAACTCGCCGTAATCGCCCAGAATGCCCGTCAGGTTGAACGCGGGCCAGGCCATCTGGAACGCGAGCAAAACTCCGACTAACATACCGATAATGCCAAAGATCACCATTGTATAGGTGAACAGCTTGGCGACTGAGTAGTCGTAACTAAGCGATGCACTCGATGGTTGCATGCTACCTCCTTATGGTATAAACGCCAAATTGCGGCGATAGTTTATCAAATATTGATTAACGGACGCGCAACGGCTTCACATTTTTTTCACAAAAAAATCGGACAAAAATAGTAGGCTTAAGTTTATTAAAAGCGTTCGAGCTTGCGGCGGGCGATCCACAAAACCGCTCCCAGCCATATCGGAAGCGTTATAAAGGCGTACGCGCCGTACCTGTCGCCTATCGTCATAGCGGGGGCGTAAAACAGCACGGACAGCGCCAGCGCCCACGCGCCCGATCGGTTTTTGGCAAAGCGCGGCGAATAGACGCCAATCGCCGCGGCGGGCAGCGAAACGATCGTGAAAATAACGGCTAAAACCGCCCAAACCAGCTCGCGGGCGGTGATGCGGCTTGTTTTGGCTTTGAGCCAGTGATCGATCACGCCGCTGTATTCAAGCGATCTGACCCTGCCCGTCTCGTTCAGCCTCATCACCTCGTAATCTATCTGCCGGACGCGATCTTCGCCCACCTCGTAACCGCGCCCGCCAAGCAGATCGAACCTCAGAACGCCGCGATCGTTATTGACGCTGGCGCTTTTGGCGATCGCGAAAAATCCCGCCTCGCCGGCGCCCTGCGCGTTCGATACGGAGTAGAGCGCTATGTCGCGGTATTCGTTTTCGCCCTCGCGCGCGCCCACAAACAGCAGCCAGTCGCCAAACCTCTGCCCGAACTCGCCCGATCGGATATTGATCTGCGCGTCGTCCTGTTTGCCAAAGAGCAGCGCCTTTTGCAGATACTGCGCCTTTGGCGCGACGACGAAGCCCAAAACCGACAATCCCAGCGCCAACACGAGCGCGAGCGGGACAAACGGGCGCATAATCCGCCATATATCGGCTTTGAGGCTAAAGAGCGCGATCATCTCCAGATCGCCGCTTAAACGCGCCGTTTCAGTGATCAGCCCCGCGAAAAAGGCGATCGGCAGTACATATAATAGTAGTTGCGGCAACTGCCCTAGGTAGAGCAAAAACATCTCGTAGAAGCTGATCTTGACCACGGCGGTCATCGCCGAAAGCTGGACGAACGACACCATCGTGGCGATCAAAAACAGCGCGCCAAAGAGCGGAAAAAAACCGACCCAGAACTGTGCGAGCAGATACCGATCCAGCGCGCCGCGCAAACATCGCCCTTTTCGGCGGCTTAGCCGCCAGCGTTGATTTTAAGAGCGGCAATTTTAGCAAAAGCGGCGTTTGGCATAATGGCGATAGCGGAATAGACCTCAAGGATTGACAATGGATATAGCCGAATACGAAAAAGCCGTTGAAGCGTTTCAAAAAAGCGGCGACTACAAAGAGCCGATCGCCTTTGGGATCGCGCGCGTCGATCGCGCTAGGAGCGACCAAAACCGTCTCCTGCAAGCGACCTTCGCGCATATCAACTACAAGGAAAACTACAAGAGCGCGGCGGTCTATCTGAACGCGCTGAAGCTAAGCGGCGAGCCGTACGACATTAGCGGCGCGGAGTTTATCGCGAGCGTTTCGGCGCGCTTTATCAACGAGGCGCTGAACCTTTTCGAGCCGTTTATCGACGAGGCGGCGGGCGAACGGCACAAGAATGTACAGGTACTGCTAAACCTCGCCGACATCGGCAAGGAGCGCGCGCTGGGCGACTACCGCGCCGTTTTCTTGTTTGCCGACGAAGCGCCCAAGACGATCGAGGCGGTCTATTTGAAACTATACGCGCTCTCTTCGGGCAAGGCGGCGCTGCGATCGCTGAACCTCGACGGCTCTTTTGGAATCTTGCCGAATGTCGCGTGGATCGACGGCGAACCAGTCGATCTCGAGTGGCTGCGCGAAAACGAGATCGCGCTCAAACTGCGCGGCGAGTTTCCCAATATCGACTTTATCGATAAGTTTCCGCGCTACCTGCGGCATATTATCCCCGCCGACAACACGCGGATACTCGACGGCTCCAAAGTCCGCTTCGGCGCTCATCTTGCCGCGGGGACGACGATTATGCCCGGGGCGAGCTATGTTAATTTCAACGCCGGCACGATCGGCGCGTCGATGGTCGAAGGGCGGATAAGCTCCAGCGCGGTGGTCGGCGCGGGATCGGATATCGGCGGCGGCGCGTCGATCTTGGGCGTGCTTAGCGGCACGAGCGGCAAACCCGTTACGATCGGCAAAAATACCCTGCTTGGCGCCAATTCGGTTACGGGCATTCCGCTTGGCGACGGCTGCATAGTCGACGCGGGCATAGCGGTGCTGGAGGGCGCGAAGATCGCCGTTAGCGATAAAGAGGCGATCGAGATCGCCAAAATTAACCCATCGTTTCATGTCAGCGGCGAAAAGACGCAGATCGTCAAAGGCGGCGATCTGGCGGGCTTGCACGGCATCCACTACCGCGTAAACAGCCAGACGGGGCAGATGCAGGCTTTCAGAAGCAAGCGCGAAGTTAAGCTAAACGCCGAACTGCATTAACGCTTCGCCCCGCCCTTCGCGGCTCTCGCATAGAGCGTTGCGCTAAGCCCGCGCATATCGTCATTCCCGCGCCGAAATGGCAACGCCAACCTTTCTTGTCATTCCCGCGCAGGCGGGAATCAATCTTAAAAACTTACGAACAGCGATCAGGTTTAGATTGCAAATGAAATAACCGAATTGCTTTCTTTGGCGGCAAAGAAAACAAGAAAGAGAAAAGATAAGCAAGGTTTGATCAGAAGGCGATCGATGTCGCTCCCCCCCCTGACAAGGGGGGTTAGGGGGGTTTGCAATCCTTCTTTTGGATTCCCGCCTTCCTCCGCAATTAACGCTGCTTCGCGGCTATTGCTCCGTCGCGGGAATGACGGGAAAGGGCGGGCGTTATTTGCGGATAACTTTACAATTATCATCAAAAGCATTGTCGCCAATAGATGTTACGCTTTTAGGAATAACAACGCTTGTTAGTTGATTGTCAGAGAAAGCGCTACTGCCAATAGAGGTTACGCCTTCAGGAATAACCACGCTTGTTAGTTGATTTCTGAAAAAAGCTCCCTTGCCAATAGATTTTACGCCTTCAGGAATAACGACACTTGTTAGCCGATTTTGCCAAAACGCCCAATTGCCAATAGAGGTTACGCTTTTGGGAATAACTACGCTTGTTAGTTTATTGAACTGAAACGCAGATTTGCCAATATAGGTTACGCCTTCAGGGATAATCACATTCTTATCTGTGCCGCCGTAGCGGGTTACGACATTGTTTTTGATACCAAAAATACGGATATTGAGCTTCCGCTTTTCGCTTTGCTTCCTCTTCCGCTTCCAATATTTCCTTTTCCAGCGCTTCCGCGATTTTGGGGAATAGCTCTTTTGCTTCAAGCATATCAACATAGGGCAGATCGTCAGTAAAGGCGCTTGGCAGATCGTTAAGCAGGCGGGCAAGTTCTGGCGAAGGGCTTACCGGTAGCTTGGCTTTAAGCGTTTGTATATGATCGTAGGCGGCTTTGGCTTCG
>JAITEA010000096.1 GCA_031282285.1 Helicobacteraceae bacterium | reverse complement strand
TGAGCGCGATCGGCTCTTTGATCGTTACGTCGAATCTCTCTCCCGGGCAAGCCGCGTACAGTGTCGCCGTCATAGCAAAAGCGATAGTCAATGCTTTTAGCGCTCTCATAATCATCCACCTACCTTCACAATGAAATTGTTTTTCTTGACGCCGCTATTAAGTAGTAGCGTCCTTCTTGAATTGCCGTTGATTAAGATTACCGAATCAACCAGCACCCTTTGTACTCTCCAGCCGCCAATCGTCGATTCGCCGGCCTTTTTCCACTCGCCGTTGATTAACGCGCGCGAACCGAACACCGACTGCAAGGTCGGCTCTTTGGGCGCGGGAACTACGGGCGTTCCGTCCTCCGCGACGACGGGGCGCGGCGGATAGTAGAACGGATTGTTAAAAATCGGCTCTATGCGGGTAATCGTCGAGTTGATTTCGCTAATCTTTTCAAGCGCGAAAGCGACGTCCGCCACCTGCGCGCTATTTGCCCGCGCTTGCGCTTGCGCAATGGACGCGGGATCGGTAGCGTCTCCCTCCGCGGCGAATAATATAGAAGCTAACGCCGCTGTTATAATGACAACTCGTCTCATTTTATCCCCCAAAGCACGCTTGTGGCGGTGAATTTAAGCCGATCTTTATCGTCAAGCTCTATCTTCAGCTTCTCTATCGGCGTAATCCTATCGCTAGCCTCCACCAAAAAGAGATAGCGCAAAACGGAGTTAAAGCCCCCGTAGCCGTCCAACGACACGGAGACGACCGGAGCGAAAGTATCCGGTTCGGGTTCTGGGCTAATCGCGTTCTCCTGCGTCTGGAGCGTAATATGGTGTTCAGCGGCTGACTGCGTAACGAAGTTCAGATGTTGCGCCCACTCAGTGCTACTATAGAACAGATGTTCTATTTCGCTTAGCCGAGCGATAATAAACATATCCGTATCGTCAAGCCGTTTGATATCGATCTGCAATCCGGCGACCTCCTCCCCAAGCGCCCGAACCCTGTCCGCGCCGCCGCCGCTGTTAAAGTCGTCGATGCGCTTTCGCATGTCCTTGTATTTCGTTTCGCTGGCCGCTTCCGCTTTTTCGGCCTTCGGGACGATATACTTATAGTCTATCGCCAGCAGTATCAAAGGAACCGCGAGCGCCAGAATGGCGACCTCGTTTTTGCTGCGTTGCGCAACCCACGCGTCAAGCTTCGCTACAAACCTTTCAAACTTAGCTCCAAGCCCCTCTTTATTGGCGCTCATCTGGCAACCTCACTTTCAGCTCCGCGGTATAAACGCCGCTTTCGCCCTTAACAATTTTCTGAAGCGACGGGTAGTACTTGTTATCCACGAGGCGCTCAAGCAACCGCGTGATTTGCGTATCCCGTCCCGTTCTAATTTTGATTAAGGTATCGCGCCCGTCAAGCTCGACCGACTCCACCCGCACGCTAAACTCTTTGAAGCGCTCGAACAGACCGGACAATCCCTCCGCCGCCGACAAAAGTTGCCGCTTACGGTTTATATCCTCAAGCAACCTTTTTGTATTGGTTAGCTTTACCTGTTTCTCTTGTTGCGAAATCTTCAGCGACGCTACTTGCGCCTCTAAACGCTTCTTCTCGGCTTCCAATCTATTGAAGTTAGCTTCGCTCGATCTAAGCTCTCCCATATCGGCTTTAATCTTGTAGTCGTACCAGCCGGACAAAGCGAAATGATACAGCGGCCAGAGGATCGCTACGGCAACCGAGGCGCTTACAAGCGCGATAGCCTGCCCGCCCGGTCTGGACATAAACGCGCCCGGGCGCGCTTTGACGGTGCAGTTGAACGGGTTAGCCTTAAGACCGTTGACGATATTGTCCGCTTCAAGCAGCGTCAAGATAGCCATCTGATCTACGTATTGATCGGTTTGCGAGTAGAACGGAGTTTGGAAGTTAAACTCGTGCCCCTCGACCTCCAAAAGCTCCTGCGCCAGATCCTCAAGCCCCGGCACCGGACCTTCGCTGGTGCCGATAAAGACGCGATCCATACTGGTCAGCCCGACGATCCTCGCGGCGTAAAGCAACACGTTCTTGACGCCAAACAGCGCGTTTGAGATCGCCTCCCGCAAGTCCGCCAAGGCGCGAAGATTCTGCTCTTTGTCCTCGCTTGCCGAAGCGCTGGTGAGCATCGCGACAAAGTCTTCGTACTCCATTCGCGCGTGGCTGAGCTGGGCGTAGGACTCCATCAGCTTTTTGACGCCGTGATCCTGACTCTTGCCGTAAACGTATTCGCCGTCGCTGAATATCGAGACGATAAGCGACTCTTTTTGGAAATAGATGAAGACGTCCCGTTTGGGCTCCAGCAGGTTCGCGTTGTACAGCGCGTAAGGAAGCGAGCTTGTCGGAACGACGGAGTCGATGTAGCTCGCATGCGCTCTCAAAGAGGCGGTAACCTCTTCGAGAGCGCCCGTAGATACCGCGATAGCGCCGATGGTCCACGATCGCTCGTCCTGTCGGCTGATTCGCTTAGTGAAAGAGGTTTTGTACTCCAGCATCGGGTTTAACCCCGCGTCTTGGAACACCTTCACCTCGACATTTTCGGCCAGCTGCTCGCTCGTCATGTCCCGCGCGGCGTCGAACTGGTGGTAAATAAGCTCTTTGTCCGGAAACGCGACTACCGTGCATCCCGGATTTTCGAGCTCCGCCAGATCGTCTTGCCTGACTTCGTCGCCTAGCAGCGTCCAACATCGGTCGGGCGCGGAAGCTAAATACGCCACCCTTGCCCGCGACGCTAATTTGTTCTTTGCCAATCTACCCCCCTTTTCCCTTTGGTCGAGTTAGCGTTCCAGCGCGATCTCGAAGCGCTCGCCGCTTTTTCGCAGATAGAGCTCTTTGACGCGACTCGATCTGTGGGTTGTTGCCTCGTAATCTTGCCAGAAACTTGCCTTATAAATCAATTTATTCAGCGAGTTTGGATACGGAACAACCTCAATATCGGAAAATTCGATCCTTTTTTGCTCGCCTTTTCCGAAAATCAAACGCTTAATCCTATCAAATTCTTGCCTTGAAATTCCGTCCGAACGGACAAAATCTGCCGCGTATAGCCCTAAATATCGGTCTAGATCGTTAGTTTTCCACCTCCAGCGCCATTCGTAGATTAGAGCCAAGACCGCGGCGAGGTCTTGTTTGTCGGCTTCCAAAACGCCGCTTTCGTTGATCGTTACCGCGATTTTGGAGCGATCCGCGCGCGAATCGAGAAAGGTTAAAGCCTCGTTTTCAATCGCCACGCACCCCTTCGTGTTTGGGTTGTCGCGTACGCCGCCCAGCGGAAAGCCGTGAATCCATATCCCGTGCCCCGTCTTTTTCAGGACGCGATCGAGCGCGTTGGGATAGTTGGTAACGAAAGCCAGCGGTCCGTAGTACTTGTCAAAGAGCCGCTCGCCCTGCTTGAGCGTCGCGGTAACGCTATACACGCCCACCGGCGTTTTGTTGTCGCCCTCTTTGTACTTATCGCCCGTCGCGTCGCCCATCGTCGCGTCGTATTCGCCGACTTTGGTCAGCGCGTTTTCGCCGTAATCGTAGAAAAACAGCTTGCGCGCCGCCTTATCGACGATAAAAAGATGTCTTGGCGACTCGAAGTAGCCAAAGCGCGTCTCGATCTTTTCCAGCCGCTCCAGCCAATAGGAGGGATCGGAGAGTATCGCGCTGGCTCTCGCCTCGAGCGCGGCCGCCCCTTTGAGACGGTAAATCTCCGCTAGATCCTCCGCGCCAAACGACAAAGCCGCCGCCAACGCAAACGCCAGAAATCCTCTCATTCGCCCCCTTTATAACCAAATCTGGCCAGCAGCTTATCGTCCTTGCTCCACGACTTGAGCAGCCGCGCTTCCAGCTTCAAAAAAACTTTCTTGGACGAGAATTGTTCCATTAGTCTCCTTGCTTTAACGCCCACGCGTTTTATCCCCGCTCCGTTTTTGCCTATCACGATCGCCATCTGCGATGGTTTTTCCACGAAAATCGTCGCGCCGATCTTGTCCAGCCGTTTGCCTTCGACGAAACTTTCAACCTCCGCGCCGCACGAATATGGCACCTCGTCGTTGAAGCTATCCAGCAGCGCCTCGCGGATCATCTCCGCGTATATCTCCCTAAGGCTCAAATCGGTCAGCTCGTCGGGATCGTAGTAAAACGGGTGTTCGGGCAGATGGGCGGCGATCTCGCCTAGCAGCGGCTTGAAATCGTTCTTTTTCGCGCTGACGGGGACGATCGCCAAGAAGCGATCGCTAAAGCGCTGGTACTCGGCGAGTTTTTTCAACCTCTGATCGTGGGTGAAATTGTCCGCTTTGGTCAGCGCCACGATATGTGGTCCGGCGATGGACAAAAAGCGTTCATATTCGTCGGTTTTGTCCGCCATATCCGCCAAAAACAGGCTTAGATCGGCGTTTTTTATAGCGCTTAACGCCTCTTTTCGCATAAACTCTCTCAATTTACCGCCTCTGCCGTCCAGCCCCGGCGTATCGATAAACACGATCTGCGCGTTATCGATCGTAACGATCGCAAGCTGTTTCCTGCGCGTCGCGCCCGCTTTGCGGCTGGTCATAGCCACGCGATCGTTTACCAGCGCGTTGAGCAGCGTGCTTTTGCCCGCGTTGGGACGCCCGATTATCGCGACGAAGCCCGCTTTAGAGGATATATCTTGCCGCATCGTCGCTGTCTAGCACCCAGTCTAATTTGGCGTGGATCGTCTCCGCCGTGATCGTGATGGTCTTGCCCGCGTTCTCGTCCGCTTGAAAGCTGATCTCCTCAAGCGCCTTTTCCATAATGGCGTGAAGCCGTCTGGCGCCTATATCTTCGGTCTTGTCGTTCGCCTGTTTCGCCAGCTTCGCCATAGCGCGCAAAGCCTCGTCGTCAAACTTAAGCTCCGCGCCCTCCACGCGCATAAGCGCCACATACTGCTTGACGAGCGAGTTTTTCGGCGCGTCCAGTATCCTGTAGAGATCCTCCTCGTTCAGCGAGTTCATCTCCACGCGGAGCGGAAAGCGCCCCTGCAACTCGGCGATCAGATCGCTGGGCTTGGTGATATGAAACGCGCCCGCGCCTATAAACAGCACGTGATCGGTCTTGATCGCGCCGTATTTGGTATTGACGCCGCTGCCTTCGACAATCGGCAGCAGATCGCGCTGAACGCCCTCTTTGCTCGGATCGCCGCTTCGTCCCGCGCCGCTTGGCAGCGCGATCTTGTCCATCTCGTCGATAAATATGACGCCGCCCTCTTCGGCGCGCCGCAGCGCCTCGCGCCGCACCTTCTCCATATCCAGTAGCCGATCGCTCGCCTCTTGGCGCAAAAGCTCCTTCGCCTCTTTGACGCTCGTCTCTTTTTTGATCGGCGCGTTCATCTGCCCGAACATCTTGCCCAGCGACTCCTGCAATCTCGCCATCTCCGGTGGCAGGCTGTCAAGCCCCGAAATCTCGACCTGCGTTTTGGGCGATATTTCGATCTCGACGCTTAGATGATCGGCTTCGCCGTTTTTCACCCGCGTTTTCGTCGCCTCCTTCATCGCCTTATGCTGCGCGGTAAGCGAGGCGGACGCGCCCTTTGGAAGCCGTTTGACCAGTTCGTCGGCGATCTTGTCGCAGATATAATCCTCAAGCTCCGGCTCTTGGCGTTTTAGCTCCTCTTCCTTGACGATCTTTACCGCGTCGAAAACCAGATCGCGCACCATCGACTCCACGTCGCGCCCCACAAAGCCCACTTCGGTGTATTTTGTCGCCTCTACTTTGACAAACGGCAGTTTGAGCAGTTTCGCCATTCGACGCGCAATCTCCGTCTTGCCCACGCCCGTGGGTCCGATCAGCAGGATATTTTTGGGCAAAACCTCCTCGCGTATATCGCCTTCGAGCTTCAGCCGCCGCCAGCGGTTTCTGAGCGCGATGGCGATCGCCTTTTTCGCGTCGTTTTGCCCTATGATAAAATCGTCCAGATATTTCACGATAGCTTTTGGGGTCAAATCCATATTCAGGCTTTCAGCGTTAGCGTTTTGATATTTTGATTGGTATAGATACAGATTTCGCCCGCGATCTTCAGCGACTCCTCAACTAGCTTTTCCGCTTCGAGATCGGCGAACTTTTTCAGCGCTCTGGCGGCGCTAAGCGCGTACGCGCCGCCGCTTCCGATCGCAGCCAGCGCGTTGTCCTCCGGCTCGATCACGTCGCCCGCGCCGCTTAGCACAAACAGATGTTTCGTATTCAGCGCGATCATCATCGCCTCCAGACGGCGCAGCGCTTTATCGCTTCTCCACGCCTTGGCGAAGGCGATCGCGCTTTTGAGCAGATCGCCCTTTTGCGAGTCCAAAATCCGCTCGAACATATCAAACAGCGTAAAGGCGTCGGCGGTCGATCCCGCAAAACCGCATAAAATCTTGCCGCCGTAGAGCGTTCTGACTTTGACGGCGTTGTTTTTCATAACCGTCGCGCCGAAACTCACCTGCCCGTCGCCGCCGATAACGGCGAGATCGTCCGTTCTGTAGGCGAGTATGGTTGTGGCTTCAAAGGTCGTCATTGCTCCGCCGCCTTTGCGTAGCGTAGCGCGATCGCGGGTTCAAAAGCGCTCATCTACTCGCCCGCCACTTCCACTTTGAAGCGCGGATGAACGCCGCGCCCAAGTTTCGCGCTCACCTCGTATAGCCCCGTAGCTTTGATGGCGCCGTCGGTTTCTATATCTTTTTTGTCGATCTCAAAGCCGTTTTGCGTCAGCGCCTGCGCGATCTCCTCTTTTTTCAGCGCGCCAAAGAGCGATCCGTTCGCGCCGATCTTCTTAACGATCTTGATCGTTACGCTTTCGAGCTTGGCGGCAAGCGCCTTGAGCCGCTCCAAATCCTCGCGTTCGCGTTCGATCCTCGTCTCCTCGCGCGAACGCCACTGGCGGATCACCGCGTCGGTGGCGAGCTTAGCAAGCCCTTTGGCGATCAAGAAGTTTTGTCCGTAACCCTCTTTGACCTCTTTTAGATCGCCCGCTTTGCCCAGCGTTTTTACATCTTGTACGAGCAGTACTTTCATATCGTATCCTATATTTTCGCAGATAAGTCGATCATTGTAACAAGTCGCGGCTTTTTGCGCCGTTTTTGCGGCGGCGGCGGTTTTACGGCGATCGATCGCCGCCCAAAAAATGATTTTCGCCTCAATTGCCGCAAGCGGGAAAACCGCCGCCGTCTTTGGCGTAGAGCGTCAAAAACGCCTTCAGATCGGGCATATCCCTTATAAAGCTCGATTTGGAAATTACAGGTTTTAACTTAGGGTAAGTCGCGCCGACTTCGGCGATAAACCCTTCGCCGCGATTTTCAAATAGTTTGTCCCACTCCGCCATCGTATGTTGAACGGCAAAGTCCGCGCCGTTAAGCCCGATCGTGTCGGCTAGGAGCGAATAGAATATTCGCTCGCCTTTTTGATAATCGCTAATTTCGGCGCCAACCGCCATCAGAGCGCACAGCGCCGCCGCAAAAATCAGTCGCATAACCGCTCCTTATCGATCTTTAATGAATAGAATCATACAATTGCGCCCTTCAAATCCAAATTGCGTCCATAGCTCAACGGATAGAGCGTCGGTTTGCGGGGCCGGAGGTTGCAGGTTCGAGTCCTGCTGGGCGCACCAGAAGCGTTAAACAATCAATCTACATATACCCAAGCCCAAGCGCCGATCGTAAGGCGTGAATGGTCTCCGCCTCCTCTACGCTGATTGTTCCGTCGGCTTTAACGCATTCAATAGCCATATCGACTATAGATCGCTTTGTTTCGTCGTTTGATCGTTGAATAGCGTTATAGGCGATCTCAAGCGTCTGGCTTAGGATTTTATTGGA
>JAITEA010000090.1 GCA_031282285.1 Helicobacteraceae bacterium | reverse complement strand
AGTTTTTCCAGCGCGGCGTACGCCTCCTCGCCCAGAAACTCGCGCCAGAGCGCGCCAAAAATCGCGAAGCCGTTCTTGAAGTAGTCGATCAGCGCCAGCTTATCCACCATAAACGGCTGCGGCTCCACGCCGACATACTCGCCCAGCGTCTCGATCTGACGCGTTCCGTCGATATTGATCCAAAACGCGTAATCGGTCGTCATCAGCGAAAATATCGTGCCGACCACCTGATAGAACATCGCGCTTAGATCGTTTGGGTCTTTGTCGCGCCGCTGTTTCACGCCAAGCCGCGCCTGCGCGAGGCGAAAATTATTGACCAAAGCGCGGGTGGTCATCCAGATATCGACGCCGTATTTGGCTACATTGTCGTCCCAGATCGCCTGCGCGAGCAAAAACTTCGCGAAGCCGCGCGAAAGCCCCCAATCCCCGCCGATGGGCTGGCGGATATCGGCGCCGTAGATCGCCCTTGTGAGGTTATAGGCGATCGTGCCCGTGATGGTGGCGTCGAACTTGTATCGTTTATACGCCGGCGCGACGAAATCGTAGCCGCCGTTTATCACGGGTTCTATGAGGCTGAAAACCCACTCCGGCGCGATGGATTTCAGATCGCTTTCAAAGATCGCGATCGCTTTAGCTTCGATCAAAACGCCCGCCTCGAAAATCTGCCTGAAAGCCGTGCCTTTGCCCGCCACGCCGCGATAGATCGCCACGATTTTCGCGGTCCTAGCCGTATCGCTCGCGGCGGCGATCTCCCGCGTGTCGTCCGTACTGCCGCCGTCGCTGACAAAGATCAGCGCTTTTTTGTCGGGATAATACCGCTTCAGCCCAAACGCCGCCGCTTGGATTACGAAATCGATCGTGCCTTCGCAGTTAAAGCTCGGAACGCCTATCAAAATATCCGCGCCGATAAACGCCTCAAGCGCCGAACGCGTCTCTTGCCTGATCGACGAAGTTAGCTTCATCAAGACCCGCTTTTTATGTGATTGACGATCTTCGCCGCGTGGTTGAGCGAGGCGGCGATAGAGCCTCCGATCTTGGCGATGATATCGCCCGCCACATAGAGCCTTGGCGTGGTCGTCTGGTAGAACTCGTCGTGCTTGGCGATATTGTTTTCGTCAAGGTCGATTCTGCATTTTTTGAGAAAGTCAAGCGGCAGCATTCCGCCAAGCGCGTAAACGACGCGATCGAACACCTCGCTTTCGCCGTCCGCGTAGCGAACGCACACCCTGCCGCCTTCGTCGTTCAGCCCCAGAATATCCACGCCCAGCTTCAGGCGGATTTTGCCGATGCCCGCGTGGTGCATAATGATGCTTTCATTGATCGGATTGAGCCGCGTAAACTTATCGCGCCGATAGGTCAGCGTAACGGCGTTTTGATCGCTCAAGAAATGGGCGTACTCCGCCGCGCTGTTGCCGCCGCCTACGACCAGAACCGTCTCGTTGGCGCTGAAGGCGTCCAGATTGAAGTGTATTCGGTCGCGAAGCGTAACGGGCAGGGCGTAATCGGGCTTGTTGGGTTTGCTCATATAGCCGATGGCTATGATCGCGTTGCGCGCCTTAAAAAGCTCGCCGGAAGCGGTGTGAATCTCGAACGGATCGTTTGGGATCACGGCGGATATCTCCGTGTTGAAACGGGTGTCGATCGCGTGGGAGCCAATCAGCGCGTCGAACAGCTCCAGCGTGCTCTCTTTGGTGCCGTCCATAAAATGCACGCTGCCCTCCAGCACCACCTTTTGACCTTTCCAGTCCCTATCGACGCGCTTGTTGTCTTTGTAGAAGGTGCGGATCGTGGTGGAGTGGTTGGCGCCCTTTTCAAACAACACTATATCTTTCAGCCCCAGAACGCTCGCCTCCACCGCGCTCGCAATCCCCGCCGGTCCCCCGCCGATCACCGCCAGATCGTAGATTTTACTCATTGTTTAAGCTCCTTATATCGCCGTTTTTGATCGCTAACCAGCCGCCGCCCGCGGCTGAAGGCTTTACGCGCCGAACCGTAACGCAACGCTCAATCGCGCGCATACGCCATCTCAAATTGTATAACTTGTCGTCTAATACGCCTGCCTCTTATCGCCCTTCGCGCCGCTTCGCGCCTCCCTTCCTCCCCGCATAGCGCGCAAAACGGGCGTTGATTTAGGGCGCAATCTAACGGGAGCTATACTAACCGCCAGCGTTTCTGCGTCCGTAGCGGCTTCGTTGAGTCTTACGGCTACAGATAGCGCGTATGAGTATTTACGCGATCAGGAACGGCACAAGGAGCGAAATGAAAAGGTTGCTAGAGGCTCTAAAAAAGAAAATGATGAAAAATAAAACATTTATTATAGTGGTTATTATAATTTATGCGCTTACAACTGTTCATTATTTTTATTCTTCCTTTTTTTCGCAATTGTATTTTTATCTTAAAAACGGCAATGTTGTCGATCTTGAATATTACTATATCGAAGCGCCTTTTCCTAAATGGGTTATTTCGGGTAGAGATGATTTTGGTTATGTAATGTCTGTAAAAAAAGATTTTCGTTACGCGATATCTACGGCTGAGAACGAATCCATTGATATTGCAATTTCAAGAAGCGTAGGTAAACCGAACGATCCAGACTTTGAACTAGTATCGACAGTGTTGTGCTGGAAGGCGGAAGAGGCAATTTATAAAAGTTATGACGGATTTTATGGGATAAAGCGTCTTTACTCAGATTTCAAAGGAGGATATGTTATGCTTTTTCATTCGGAAGACTTTCGTTTTTATTTAATAATCACTTCATATAAACCCACAGAAGAAAACGAAAAGTATTTGGATTTATTACTTAATTCGGTTAAAAAGAAAAGCGGCGTCTAAAACTATGCCGTCTTTATATGGATTAGCGGGCGTCCGCAAAGGTTTATCGCGGCAAAAACGGGCAGGGCGAAGCCTGAGCATAACGGCAAAAGTTAGCGTATGTTACTATTTATACGGCTGAGGGAGGCGCAACGCAAACGCTCCCGCCCATTTTGCATTAAGGCAATTTTATGTCCTCGCTTG
>JAITEA010000073.1 GCA_031282285.1 Helicobacteraceae bacterium | reverse complement strand
ATAATCGCCTGAGGCGCCGTATGCGTCACCACGACTATTATAAGCGAACGCAAAGTTTGGATTGATCTCAATCGCTTGACCATAATCGCCTAAATTGTGATAAGCAAGCCCGCGATTGCCGTAAGCGCTAGCATTTTAGAGTAGTATGTCCCGCCTATATAACCAGACGAATAAGTGGTATTGGTCTGGTAGGTGGTATAAGACCCTGTGCCTGTGTATGTTTTGTTGTCAAGGGTAAAGAACGCCATAAGATTGGCGGAGGCTCGGTTGTTCTCCTCGACGACAACAAAACCATTTTTTCGCAATTTTGCTTTAAGCAAAGCCGCAAAACTTTTGTCTTCGATAGTCGTCTGCCCATCTAGCGTTGCCACGAAAATTCGATCGGTTTTCTTGATTGAAAACTCTGGATCGCCCTCCGTTTTGTAATAAGTCGTAGCGGCGCAGCCGCTTAAAACCAACGCGCTTAACAGCGCCAATAGAGCCAAAGCTCCGTTCCTGATGATAAACCTATTCATAGGTTGCCTCCTGTGGGTTGTGGATTGATTTGCGCCAGATCGCGCAGAATTAACAGATATGCGTCAAAACGCCGAAAGCAAAACGGCGCGCAAGCGCAAAAACTAGTAAGACTATAGGAAAAACGACGAATGGAAACGGGAAACGAAGCGTTTGGATCGGTATTTGAAGCGCAGAAACTAATCGCGGTTAAGCGATTTACTCTCTCTCTCTCTCTCTCTCTGGCGACGCAAGCGTAAATGACACGGGCGATCCTTGTCTTTGGGAAATATGGCGCTATCATAATCAGCTAAAGCTTAAAATTAGCTGAAGTATTACAGAAAAAGCGCCATTTTACCCTTATTTTTTCTTGAGCGCTATTAAGCGCTAGCGTCTTGCTTGAATATCTGTTTACCCGTACGGCGTTATTGCCAAGCGGGGCAGATTACATTTATGTATCATTGTTATCAAACGAATTAGAAGGCGGGCAATGGCGTCGCTACTTGTTAGAAATATGGGCGAAAATCTTAAACAGCGCTGCGTATTCAGGCGGCTATACGCAATCGCTCTATGGAAGCCGAAGCGCGTTTGATTATCGAAAACGGCTTATCAGAATCCTAAAACACTCGCGGAAAAAGAAACAAGGTTGGAAACCGTGTTGGTGCCGCGGGTTATAGGTTGGATAAACGCGCAAGAAAGCGGTTAATAGGATTCGTCGGCGCTTGGAAACGCGCCGCTTCTGACCTCATCGGCAAACTTGGCGATCGCCTCTTTCGCCAGCGCCGCGCCCTGCATATATCGTTTGGCGAACTTGGGCTTGAACGCCTCGAAAAAGCCGAGCAGATCCGACCAGACCAGCACCTGCCCGTCGCAATCGGCGCCCGCGCCTATGCCGATAACGGGAATCGCCACGCTTTGCGCGATCGGCTTCGCGGCGTTTGCCTTCACGCCCTCCAGCACGATGGCAAACGCGCCCGCCTCTTCCAGCGCTTTGGCGTCGCCGATCAGCTTTTTTACCGCCGCGTCGTTCTTGCCTTGCACCTTGAAACCGCCGCTTTGCCGCGCAAACTGCGGCGTCAAGCCGATATGCGATATCACGGCGATCGCGTTTTGCGACAGCGTTTTGACGAGTTCGGCTTTCTCGGCGCCGCCCTCGATCTTGACCGCGCTCGCGTTTGTCTCGCGATAGACGCGAATCGCATTGTCTAGCGCGGCGTCAATCGTGGAACAGCTGCCGAAGGGCATATCGAAAACGACGAATGCGTCGCCTGCGCCGCGGCAGACCGCTTTCGTGTGATAGATCATCTCGTCCATCGTAACCGACAGCGTGTCGCTATACCCGCCAAAACTCATACTCAGGCTGTCGCCAACGAGCAAAATGTCCGCTTCAGGCGCGATCAGCCTCGCAAACAGCGCGTCGTAAGCGGTGATCATCACGAGCTTCCGCGCGTTCTTTGCCGCCTTGATCGTCTCGATCGTCGTTTTTGACACAACCTCTCCTCTCCGTCAGGTGTTCCGAGCGTATTATATGCTAAAATCCGCCCCTCCATATCACAATTACAGGGGTTTTAATGGTAAGAAAAGTTAGCGTAGGGGTCAGGCTTATTATTTTGGCTCTGGCGGGACTGGCGTCCATTTTCGCCGTCGGGGCGTTTGGTTTTTACGGAGTGGCGACTATGAGCCGTCAATCCGACGTGATGTACAGCTCCGTTACGCTGCCCGCGACCGAACTCGGCGCGGTGAACGGCGTTCTGGGCAAGATCGTAGCCGATATTTTATTAGCTTTTCAGCACGATCCAAATAGCAGATTCGCGGTTTTACACGCCGATCACGGCGTTGAGGTACATATTGATAGCATGGAGGATTGGCGCAAGCGATTTGAAAGAAGCTGGGAGGCGTACAAGAAAACCGACCTCAGCGACAAAGAACAGGAGCTTTCTAGGACGATAGAGACAAACTACAAGGCCTTTATTGACGACATATATAAACCGATCTTGGCCAAATTGCGGGCGAACCAATTTAGCGTAGATATGAACGCGCAACTGCTTGAGGGCTTCAAAAAGCACGCGGAGGTCGTCGAGCATACGCTTTCCGATCTGATCGCGTTGCAGGAGGACGCCGCCGAGCAGATAAACAACGACGCTAGAGAGGTATATAGCGAAACGCGTACGGGTATGATCATCGTCGTGGTGATCAGTTTGGGATTGATGGGCGCGATAGCCTATGTGATCGCCGCTTCCATCACCGGTCCGCTTGCCACAATTCAAGCGATGACGGGCGAAATAGAAAGAACGGGCGATTTCAGAAAGCGAATCCAAGTGCGAGCCGAGGACGAGGTTGGCAAAACTGGGAACATTATCAACAACCTTATAGATTCGCTCCAGAGCGCCTTTAGCGCGCTGCTGAAAAACACGCAGCAGCTTGACAAAGCCAGCGCGGAGCTTGCCCAGTTGAGCGGACGCGTGGCGAAGGCTTCCGAAAAGACGAGCGATTCCAGCTCGGATATGGCGGCGAGCGTTGAGGAGATGACCGCGAGCATTACGCAGGTCGGCGAGAACGCCAAAGAGACTAGCAAGAACGCGCAGAGCGTTATGGAGCTGTCGCAAAGCGGCGCGGGGATCGTCAATAAAACCGTCGCCGAAATGCAGAATATGTCTCAAGCGGTGCAAAGCTCTTCGCAGACGATCGCCGAGCTTGGCAAGCAAAGCGAGCAGATTTCGGGCATCGTTCAGACGATCAAAGATGTTGCGGATCAGACCAATTTGCTGGCGCTCAACGCGGCGATCGAGGCGGCGCGCGCCGGCGAACAGGGGCGCGGTTTCGCGGTCGTTGCGGACGAAATCCGCAAACTCGCCGAGCGCACCACCAGCGCCACGACGGAGATCGCGGCGATGATCAGCGCCATTCAGGAGAGCGCGCATACGGCGGTGGCGTCGATGACGCACGCGGCGACGATGGTCAGCGAGGGCGTTTCGCTCGCCGAACAGGCGGGCGAGGCGATCGACAAGATCGCGCAAGGCGCCTCTCAGGCGCAGGTGCGGGTGGCGGATATCACGGCGGCGCTCTCCGAGCAATCCAGCGCGAGCCATCAGATAGCCGAACAGGTCGAGAGGGTCGCGCAGGCTACCGACGAGAACTCCGAGGCGGCGAAAAGCTCTTCGGCGGCGGCGGATAATATCGCCAAGCTCGCCGCCACGATGCGCGAGGCGATGTCGAAGTTTCAGGTATAAAGCGCCTTTGCAGCGCGAAAAGCGCCGCCAATTTCGTTTGAGATCGGCGGCGCGGTTTGGCGCGGAAAACGGGCGTAAAATACCGCATTTTTTGTAAGGTTTGCGCGATGAAAAAATTAACGGGGTATCTGACTCCAAAGCTCCCAGACGCCGCTTTTACGATCGATCTGGCGAACGCGATGTTTGAAGCCGGTATGGACGCGCTGGAACTTGGCGCGCCCTTTAGCGATCCGGTTGCCGACGGCGCGGCGATAGAGAGAGCCTCTCATCTGGCGTTGCGAAACGGTTTTGTATTTGACGATCTGCTGACTATCAGCGCCGCGCTGAAAGGGCGCGATCTGATGTGGATGGGATATACCAATCCGTTTTTGCGACGCGGGTTTGAGAGGACGATCAAAGAGGCGCGAGGGCTGGGCGTGAGCGCGCTGATCATTCCCGATCTGCCGCACGAGGAGGCGGAGAGCTACCGCGCGATCTTTGAGGCAAACGGCGTCGATCTGATCGAGTTCGTCGCGCCCACCACGCCCAAAGAGCGGATCGCGCAAAACTTGCGAAAGGCGAGAAAGTTTATCTACCTCGTCGCCTATACGGGCGTAACGGGCGCGGGCGGAGACGAGGATCTGCAGGATATTCTAGCCGCGATCAAAGCCGCGAGCCAAACGCCCGTTTTCGTGGGCTTCGGCGTCAATCGCGACACGGCGAAAGCGCGCGCCAAAGGCGCGGACGGCGTGATTGTCGGTAGCAGCTTTATCAAGATTTTGCTTGACGAGACGCTATCAAACGGCGAAAAGGTTAGGCGCGTCTGCGAGGAAACCAAGGCGATCAAAGAGGCTATTCAATAGTTTTGCTTT
>JAITEA010000252.1 GCA_031282285.1 Helicobacteraceae bacterium | reverse complement strand
AACGGCAGTTGCGTCGGCACGATATAGAAGATCGCCATCGTAAAAAACGCCACGGCGAAAGCGGGCAGCGCGTCAAAATAGCCGCCTTCGCCAAAGAGCGAAGCGTTTTGATCGTCGTGATGGCGGGCTTTAGGCTCAAAAAGCGCGAGCGCCGTCAGCGGAATAAAGCAAAGCGATACAAGATAGACGCCAAATGGCGCGCGCCAGCTATAGTCGGCAAGAAAACCGCCGCCGCTTAGGAAAAACACGCCGCCAAGCGTTACGAACGCGCCCTGCATACTCAAAAACCGGTCGCGCTCGACGCCCTCGTAATAATCGCCGATCAGCGTCGTTCCCGCCGTCATCAAGATCGCCACCGCCGCGCCAAGCCCCACGCGCCCGATCAGTAGCGCGGCGATCGACTCGGCGAACAGCCCCGAACAGCCCGCAAGCGCGTATAAAATCAGCGAAAAATAGATCGGTTTAATCCGCCCGAAACGGTGTATCGCCCAGCCGGCAAACGGCGCGACGACGGCGATCGTCAGAGCGGGTATCGTGAGGATCAATCGGGAGATAATCCCGTTTTCGCCCGAAGGGACAAAATGCGCCGAAATACCCGGCAGCGACGCGGCGATCGTGGCGCCAGAAAGCATTGTAAGCGCCGCGATCAGCCACAAAACGATTTTAACGCGCAACAGATGAGGATTTTGCATATCTAAGTTGTGAATGTAACAAAAATACGCTTTGCCTTCGTCCGCCCGCCGCGCCGCCGCGATCGGTCGAGCGCCGCTGGGCAAATTGACGGCGCAAAACGGGCGATTTTCTGGGCGGGGCGCTTTTTGTTAATTGCAAGCGGCGGCGATTGAAGCTATAATTTAGGCGTATATTGCTAAGCTGTTCGTAAAATTATGCGGCGGCGAAAAGTGAAGGGCGGATTTATAAAACAATCTACAAGTTGGATCATCGCGGCGTTTAGCGCGACGGCGATTATGACGAGCGCGATCTATGTCGTGTATTTCAAAGAGCCGCCGCGCGAAGAGGCAAAATTAAGCGTCGGGCGCGCCGAGGGCGCGATCGCGGATTTGGCGAATAAACGCAGAAACGAGCCGATCATTCCCGTCGCCAAGCCCGCGAATCTGGACGCGGGCAAGGTCGCGCTTGGTCGCGCGCTCTTTCACGATCCAAGACTCTCCAAAGGCGACGCCGTGTCCTGCGCCTTCTGCCACGATCTGGTAAGAGGCGGCGTGGACGGATTGCCAAAATCGTTTGGCGTGGAGGGCAGAACGGGCGATATTAACGCGCCGAGCGTGTATAACGCCTCGCTGTCGTTCAGGCAGTTCTGGGACGGGCGGGCGCGCGATCTTGCCGAGCAGGTCGGCGGACCCATAACCAACCCGCTGGAGATGGCGACTTCGTGGGAGGAGATTTTGCCCAAGCTCAACGCCGACAGCGAAACGGTAGAGGCTTTTAGAGCGGTGTATAAATCGCCGCCAAACGAACAAAACGCGATCGACGCGATCGTGGAGTTTGAAAAATCGCTGATTACCCCTTCGCGCTTTGACCGCTGGCTGTTTGGCGACGATACGGCGATGACGGAAAGCGAGCTTAGAGGCTACGAGCTTTTTGTGCAACACGGCTGCGCGACCTGTCATCAGGGCAAGGGGATCGGCGGCAATCTCTTTCAGCGCTTTGGCGTGGCGCGGGAGTATTACGACGGATCGCGCAGGATCGATAAAGCCGATCTGGGGCGCTACAACTTTACCAAGCGCGAGGAGGATCGCTATGTGTTCAAGGTGCCGACTCTGCGCAATGTAGCCTTAAGCGCGCCCTATTTCCACGACGCGTCCTCCGAGACGCTTTACGACGCGGTAAGCGTAATGGGCAGCTATCAGCTTGGCGTATCGCTGCCCGAAGACGAGGTGCGCGACATTACGCTGTTTTTGCGCGCGCTGACGGGAGAAGAGCTGCAATGAAGCTCAGACTGACGCTTAGATTTTTGTTTCCGTGGATTTTGACGAGCGTGCTTGGAGCGATACTGCTCGCGCTCTATCTGCTGAGCGAGAGCGCGATCGACGGCGATTACGATCAGGTGGAGCTGGATATCCGCCAGACGCTCGCGCTGGATACGCAAATCGATCTCGATACTTTGCGCCTTCGCTACCGCCAACTGCTTCACTACGATTCGTTAGCCGAAGCGTCGCTTCAGATCGAGGCGCTTTTGGATCGGCTGGCGTTGGAGTTCGACAGGTTCGGTATGAAGAGATCGATGACGAAAGTGCGCGAGAAGTGGGCGATCAAAGAGCGCGGGCTGGACGATTTCAAACGGCAGAACTCCGTGCTTGGCAACAGCGTCTATCACTTTATCAATATCTCCAACCGGCTGCAATCGAGCGGCTCGGATATAAACCACGATCGCAAAGCCGCGGTTACGACGGCTACGCAGGCGATACTGGTCTATATCTCCGATCAGCAAAACGCGCGGCGGGGCGAGGCTGTACGCGCGCTCGATCGGCTCGAGGAGCGCGGCGAAAACTGGGACGGCTACGATGGAACGATGGCGCGGTTGCTCGCCCTTCACGGCAGGTTGATTTTAGCCAATCACACGCCCGTTCAGCAGACGATGCGGGATATGTCGCAGAGCGGGTTTGTGGACGAGCTTGGCGCGGCTTACGCCGACTATCTTTTCGCGCGCAATCAGGCGCTTGAAAGAGCCGATAGCTACAGAAAACTGATGACGATCTTCGCTCTGGTGATGATTATGAGCGTGATCGCGATCATACTGCGGCTGCAGCAAACCGCGGCGGCGCTGGCGCAGAGCAACGCTCTGTTGCATAACATCAACGAGCATTTGAGCGAAGGCATCTTGAGCTTCGACGACAAATCCGCGCTGACTTTTATCAACGGCAAAGCGGAAACGCTGATAGGCAAAGAGGCGCAGGAGCTGCTTGGCAAGACGAAATCCGAAGCGCTCAATCTGATCGAGGACGCGCAAAACGCCGCGTTTGAGGACGCGTTTATCAAGCGCCAGCCTTTTATGGGCGAGGCGTGGATGAAAAAACACGACGGCGGACGCTACCCCGCGCTGTTTCTTGGCGGACCGCTGCCGATGATCGACGGCGGAATAGGCTATGTAGCCTCCTTCCGCGACGTAACGACGCAGCACGAAGCCGAAGCCAGATTAAGGCTCGCCGCCAAGGTGTTCGACAACCTTTCGGAGGCGATGACGATCACCGATTCGCAGGGGCGTATCCGCACCATAAACGCCGCGTTCACCACGATCACGGGATATACCGAGGACGAGGCGATAGGCTACACGCCCGGGCGCGTTTTGGGATCGGGTCAGCACTCCAAAGAGTTTTTCCGCAGTATGTGGTCGGCGCTGAAAAGAGAGGGCAAATGGTTTGGCGAGATCATCAACCGCAGAAAAAACGGCGAGCTTTTCCCCGAATGGCTCTCGATCACCGCCGTCAAAAACCGATCGGGCGCGATAGAGCAGTATATCGCGCTGTTTAACGACATATCCGATCGCAAGCAAGCCGAAGAGCATATCCACCGCCTAGCCTACTACGATCCGCTCACGGGGCTGGCAAACCGCGCGCTGTTTAACGATCGTCTGGAAAACGCCATTCATCAGGCGCGCCGCACCGGCAAGTCGCTGGCGGTTATCTACCTAGACCTCGATCGCTTCAAGTCGGTGAACGACTCGCTAGGGCACGTCGCGGGCGATACGTTGCTGAAAAAGGTCGGCGCGGCGCTTAAGAAACTCTTAAGAGACGGCGACACGCTAAGCCGTTTCGGGGGCGACGAGTTTGCCATTTTGCTGCCGGAGATCGGCGATATGTCGCAAACCGAGTTGCTGGCAAGAGAGATTCTGACGACCTTTGAAAAGCCTATCGAGCTTGGCGGGCGCGAGGTGTTCTGCTCGACCAGCATCGGGATCGCGCTCTATCCAGCCGACGCGGAAAACGCCGCCGATCTGCTCAAAAACGCCGACGTCGCGCTATACAACGCCAAGAACGCGGGGCGAACCAACTTTCAGTATTTTCAAGACGGCGCCAACGAGGATTTTCTGGCGCGGTTCGAGCTGGAAACCGAGCTTAGGCACGCGGTGGAGCGCGGCGAGCTTGTCGTCTATTATCAGCCGCAGGTCGATAGCCAAACGGGCAAAATCTACGGCGTGGAGGCGCTTACGCGCTGGATACACCCGACGATGGGGCTGCTGCCGCCCGATCGCTTTATCCCGATAGCCGAGCATATCGGCTACATCGAGACGATCGGTTTGTGGTGTTTGCGGACGACCTGCGAACAGCTTGTCAAATGGCAAAAGGCGGGCGTTCCCATCAGCCGCGCGGCGGTCAATGTCTCCCCAAGGCAGCTTAAAAACCCTAAGTTTATGGAGCAGGCGCTAAGCGTTATCAAATCAAGCGGCGTCAATCCGAAATGTTTGGAGCTGGAGCTGACCGAATCCTCGATGACCGACGATCCCGAAAAAACTATAGAGATTTTCTCGAAACTGCGCAAAAAGGGCATTCGTATAGCTATCGACGACTTTGGCACGGGCTACTCGTCGCTTAGCTATCTGGCGCGCTATCCCGTCGATGTGCTGAAGATCGACAAGAGTTTCGTTCAGGGCATAGGCGAGAAAAACGACACAAGCAGCGTCGTGCGATCGATAGCGCTTTTGGCGCATTCGCTGTCGATGGAGATCGTAGCCGAGGGCGTGGAAACCGAGCGGCAAAGAGAGTATCTTTCGGAGCTAAATTGCGAGTTGTTGCAGGGCTTTTTGTATTCGCGCCCCATTCCTACCGAGGCGATCCCCTCTTTGCCCTGCGCCCAACCTTAACGCCCCCCCCCTCCCCTCGCTCTCGCGACAAGATTGGTATTTCGTTTTAGCTCAACGCCCCAATCAACTCTTAAATAAACCTTAATAAGCGTTTAACAGATTTCCAAAACCAACCAAATCTAAGGACCCTGCTTATATTTTCATCAAGTATCGTCTGGCAATCTACATTACAATCGTT
>JAITEA010000223.1 GCA_031282285.1 Helicobacteraceae bacterium | reverse complement strand
ATCAGCCCCAGCAGCATAGAGACGCCAAGAAAGCCGTAGCTTGCCGATATCACGCTCACATGGATCGTAAGCCAGTGCGATTTCAGCACGGGCGCGATCGTGGTAATCTGCGGGTCCATAGCGCTAAAATGCGCCGTCATCAGCGCAAACGCGCCAATCAGCGCCGCGGAGGGCAACGCGAAAATAGATCGTCTGGCAAAAAACAGCCCCGCGAACATCGACGCCCACGCGACATATACGATCGACTCAAACCCGTTAGACCACGGCGCGTGCCCCGAAACATACCACCTTAAGCCAAGCGAGGCGGTATGCAGGATAAAGGCGAGCGTCGCCACGACGATCAGCGCGGCGGATACATAGATCGCCTTGTTTTTCATAAAGTTTGGCGACAGCGCGCGCGTAAACGCCCAGATCAGCGCTACAAAGCCGACGCCCAGATAGCAAAATAGCAAAATAAAGAAGGGATCGATCGCGTTTAGCGCTATCTCCGCTTTGACTCTGGTCGCGCTTGGAATCACCGCCGCGCCGTTTGTCTCCTGATAGGCTTTGAGCCGATCCAAAGCCAGATCGGCTTTCTCCCATTCGCCGCTGGTTTGCGCGTTTCTAAGCGCCTCGACATAATCGCGCACCGTCTGCGCCGTCTCCTTCGCGTCGTCGGGCGAAAGCTCGATCGCCTGCGGCGGCGAAATCCACGAAAAGGCGGGATCGCCCTTGACGGGTATGACGCGCATCAGATAGCCCTGATAGATCATATAGGCGGTATCCACGCGCTGATAGACCTTGACCAGCTCTTTTTGCAGCAGGCTCTTTTGCGAATCGGGCGTTTTGTCGGCTATATCGGAGGCTTCTTGAAGTTTGTAGAAAAAATCGCCGTTTTGATCGAGACCGAAAAAGTCCATAAACGACGCCTCTTTCGCGCCGTTTTCCAAGCCCAGCATAGCGCCTATGTCGGGGTGGTTCAGACGAATCATCTTGACCTGCTGCCACCCTCCGGGCGCGCTTAACATACCCAGAAAAATCTGCGTCGCGCTAATGTCGCCTATGGAGCTTTTGCGCGATATTTTGCTTACGGCTTCTCTGGCGAGCGTGTCGATTGGCTTGATCCGCCCGCTTGAATCCTGAACCAGAAGCGTTCCAAACCGTTTGGCGTGATCGGCGTCCACTATGCCCATAATCCGCGTCGCGTTCGTATCCGCGGCGTTTATATCGCCCGCGCCGAAAAGCAAAAACAGAGCCGCCAGCGCCGAAGCCAGCGCGCGCGATCGCCTGCTTTTTTCAATCTGCGCGGCAAGCGTCCGAAAACGGCTGTTCGGGCTGAAAAACGCGACGAAAAAGCCGATTATAAGCGCCGCGTAGCCGATATAGGTCAGCCATACGCCCGGATCGTTGGAGACGGAAAGCACGGTGCCGCGCTCGTCTCGATCGTAGCTGTTTTGGTAGAAGCGAAACTGCCTGTGGGTTAGAATATGGTTCATATAGATGCGCCTTGGCTCGTTGACATTGCGATCGGCGTCGATCAGCGTTACCTGACTTTCGTACGAGGATTCCATACGCGATCCCGGGTAGCGCTCGATGATAAATCTATCCAGCCTGAGCGAAAAGGGCAGCTCGATCTCCTCGGAGCCGAAGGCTAAAGTAAAATTGCGCCCCGCAAGCTCGACCTCGACGGGAACGCCGCTTGAGCCGATTCCGCCAAGCAGCGCGACCTCTTTGCGCTCGCCCTTGTGCGCCGCTTCGACGATCACCGCGCTCGCGACGCTTCTTTCGTTTGGCTGCGCCTCGCGCACCACGCGACCGGCGGAGAGAAGATACTCGCGCAGAACCACGCCCGCGCCGTCGATCGCTTTGTAGAGCGTTTTTGGCTCGAACGGGTGCGCCGCGTGCGCTCGAAGCGCGCTCTGCTCGTCGGTTTGCATATCGACGCGCATCAGATCGGAATAGGCTCGTATCACAAGCTGATCGTCTTGCAAATCCACTACGATCGCCGGTTTTTCAAAGTCCGTATCTTCGCCGAAAACCATTATCGCGGCGCCTAGATCGACATACTCGCCGTAAAACAGCTCCACGCCGACGGGCGCGCCGTCGCCGTATGAAACCATAACGGAGATATAGGGTTTGCCGCCCGTCTCCAGCGGCGCGACGACCTCTTTGGCGCGTTTGTAGTACGCCTTTGTCTCAAGCGTAACGGGCGCGCCGCCGCCAAGATTGGCGCTAAACGAGTAGCGCGACGACGAAAGCGGCGAGAGCGACAGCGCCCAGCTTGCGTTCAGCCCGCTGCTGGAGATTTTCAGATACGGCTCCGAGCTTAAAATGGAGTTGCTGGTATCGCCTTCGCGAATGTACATAACGCCTTCGTAGCCAAAATATCGGGTGATAAACGCGCCGGCTAATATGACCAGAATCGAGGCGTGAAAGATACAGACCGCCAGCTTCTCCTTGCGAAACATATTATGCTTGATCATATTGCCAATCAGCGACAGACCCAGCAAAAACAGCGCGGTTTCAAACCATCGGTTGTTATAGACGAGCGCTCTGGCGGCTTGCGAATCGTAGTCGTTTTCGATAAATGTCGCGACCGCGCACGCCAGCGCAATAATAAACAGCAAAACCGCGACCGCGCGCATAGAAAAGAGAAAGTCAAAAAACTTGCGAATTATCGGCTTCATCAGAAAAATCCTTAAAGTAGAGTAGATCGGTAGCGTATCAAAACCAACCTTTTACGGCGGATACGGCAATTTCCCCGCCCTCAAAAAGGCGGGGCGGTAGGTAGGGGAGAGACAAATTATAGTATCGGCTGTTTTCGGCGCGTATGTATCAGATCAATCTACGCTTTTGTCCGCGCCATAATATCGGAGCGATCGCCCCTCGCGCCGCCGTTAAGCGATAATCGCGGGCGCGGTTACTTTTCAAGCTGTTTCAGCAGCGCGCAATCGCCAAGTTCGCACGCGGTTCTGGCGTCTCGTAACGCGCTGCGCCGGTCTTTGACAAGCAGGCTCGTTTTGCCGCGCTCGACATATATTTTCACATTGTCCTTATCCAAAGCCGCCGCCTTGTTCAGATCGCCAATCGCCTTTTGGTAGGCGCCTTGCTTGTTGTACGCGGCGGCGCGATTTATATAGGTCTGATGATTGTTGGGATCGAGTTTGATAGCCTGCGTATAGTCCGCGACGGCTTTTTTGGTATCCGAATTCACAAGCGCGTTGGCTCTGTTGGCGTACGCGGCGGCATACTTAGGATTGAGCTTGATGGCGCTGTCAAAATCGGCGATCGCCTTTCTGCGGTTGTTCTGTCTCAAATAGATTAAACCGCGCGCTTCGTAGGCTTCCGCGAGCGTGGAGTCGAGCTTGATCGCCGTCGTGAAATCGTCAGAGGCTTTGGCGTAATCCTTCAACTCCCCGTTTGACAAGCCTCTGGCGCTGTAAGCCTCGGCGTATCTGGGATTGAGCGCGATCGCCTGATTAAAGGCGGCAATCGCCACGCTGTGCCTGTTCAGCCCCGCGCTCGCCAAGCCGTGCCCGTAGTGATACTCCGGCTCTTTGGCGTTGAGCTTGATCGCCGCCGTAAAATCGATAAGCGCCCTTTGATAGTCGCCCGCGCGGTTATAGGCAAAACCGCGCCCCCCGTGCGCCTCCGCGATCGCGCCGCCAAGCTGCAACGCCTTCGTAAAGTCGGCTATGGCGTTTCTCGTCTCGCCGTTTTTCAGATAGGCTTTGCCCCGCCCCGTATAGGCGTCGGTATAGTTTGGATTGCTCGAGATAACCTGCGAAAAATCGGCGATCGCCTTTCTCTGATCGCCGCTAGCGGAGTAAGCCGCGCCGCGCTCTACGCGCAGCCGCTGATCTTTTGGATTGAGCGCGACGGCTTGCGTCAAATCCTCGATGGCGGCGGCGAATCTTTTATACCTTACCTGCATCGAACCGCGTCCGGCGTACGCTCTTGCCAGCTTGGGATCGATATTGATCGCCGCCGAATAATCGGCGATCGCGTTTTTCGCGTCGTTCAAAGCGGCGTACTCTTCGGCGCGCAGCAGATAGGCGTTTGCCGATTTCGGCTCCAGCTTAAGCGCCGTCGTGAAGTCCTCGATCGCCTTCGCGCGATCGCCGCGCTTGGAATATATCGATCCTCTGGCGCTGTACGACGCGAAGTGATACGAATCGACCGCGATCGCCCTCTCGTAATCCTCGAACGCCTTGTCCGTCTCGCCCAATTTTTCGTGCGCCGCCGCCCGCAAAAAGATAATCAGCGCGTTGTTTGGATCCAGCGCGAAGGCTAGGTTGTACTCGTCGATCGCCTTGGCGTAATCTCCGGTTTTGACCTCGATATTAGCGCGGGTCAAATGAGACAACGCCTCTTTGTTTGGATTGTACATCGCGCCCTTCGTATAGTCGGCGATCGCCTCGTTTGTGGCGCCGATCCTGCCGTACGCGACGCCGCGCTTGAAATAGGCGTCGGGCAGATCGGCTTTCAGCCCGATCGCGCGCGACAAATCCGCGATCGCCAATCGGGTCGCGCCGCTAAGCAGATAGGCGTCGCCTCTTAAAAGATAGGCTTGCAGGTTTTGCGGATCGAGCTTGATCGCCGCCGAATAATCGGCGATCGCGCCCGCGTAATTTTTCAGTATGGCGTATTCGTTGGCGCGGCTCATTCTGGAAGGGAGGACATCTTTGCCAAAGCTTATCGCCGTCGTGAAGTCCTCGATCGCCTTCTCGTGCTTGCCGTCTAACGAATACGCCAGCGCCCGCCCGCTGTAGGCTATGTGCGACTTGGCGTCGTTGGCGATAGCAAAGGTGAAATCGACGATCGCTTTTTTGCTTTCGCCCAGCTTCAGATAGGCAAAACCGCGCTCGATAAAAGGTTCGGCGGCGTTCTGATTTGCCGCGATTTGCTCGGTGTATCGTTTGAGCGCCTCTTCGGTGGGAACTGCGGTTTCTTCGGCTAGACATACCGACGCAAGTATGATCGCGCAAGCTAAACAAGAACGCATTGTTCAACCTTTGGAATAGAGTTGCGCTATTTTAGCTTAAATCTGGCTTTCCAAATGCGACTGGCAATCTCTAATTTGAGTCAAGCGTTAGTCGGGCTTCTTGTAGCCGCTCTTGTAAAACGCCGTGTAATCGCTCTCTACGCCGTCTATTTTGACCGATACTATCTCGCAACTGTATTGTGTGCGCAGCCCCATTTTTATATCGGTCGCGACGAAAGTTTGCTTGCCCAAAATCGTGAAATGGTAGCTATCGGAGAGGTTGAACTCGCGGTCGTATATCCGCGCGTCCGCCCGCGCCTCTCCGTTTTTGCCGCGCCAGATTGCGGGATAGACCCAAAAAGTATCGATCGTTTTATCGCCGCGCACCTGCTTAACCTCGATCTTTTCCAGATCGGCGTAGTCAAAACCGTAAAAAAAGGCGGGCATAAAGCGGATCGTCTGCGTAGCCGCGCACTTGGCTTCGCGCGCGTCGATCTCTTTTTGCGAGAGCGTTATAAAACAACCGCTAAATACGACGGCGGCGATCGCCAGAACCGAAACTAAACTTGCGCGCATTTTTACCCGCTTTGCGTTGAATTGCGGCAATTATACCGCAAACCGCCGCGCATTTGGCGTTGCAAAACTTGACAATATGAGACTAAAGTTGTATGATAGCCGCAAACTAAACTTTGACGGAGCGTAACGCTATGGAACTCTTTGAAAAGCTGACAAATCAACTGCGCGAGACGCTCGAAGGCGCTATCAGCCTCGCGCTGTACGCCAAAAACCCAGAGGTCGCGCCGTTGCACCTGCTGTGGGCGCAACTGACGACCAACAACTCTACGATCAATCAGGCGCTGAACAAAATGAACGCCGACAGAGCGCCGATCGAGCTTGAGATCAAGTCCGAAGCGGCGCGGCTGCCTACCGCCTCGTCGCTATCCAAAGAGCATATCAAGATTTCGCGCGAGTTAGCCGACGCCTTCCAAAAGGCGCGGGCAAAGGCGCAGGCGCTTGGCGATAGTTTTATCGCGATCGACGCGTTTTTTACGGCGAATATCGCCGCTTTCGCGCCCGTTTTGTCTAAATACCTCGATATTTCGGAGTTTGTCAAGACGATAGAATCGATGCGCGGCGGCAAGAAGATCGACGCGCAAAACGCGGAGGAAACAAATCAGGCGCTGGAAAAATACGGCGTCGATCTCACCGCAAAGGCGCGCGAAAACAAACTCGATCCGCTGATCGGGCGCGACGAGGAGCTTTCTCGCATTATGCAGATTTTACTGCGCAAAACCAAAAACAACCCGATCTTGCTTGGCGACCCGGGCGTGGGCAAGACGGCGATCGTGGAAGGATTGGCTAGCCGCATCGTCAAAGGCGACGCGCCGACAAGCCTGCTCAACAAGCGCGTGATCGCGCTGGATATGGGCGCGCTGATCGCCGGCGCCAAATATCGCGGCGAGTTTGAGGAACGGCTCAAAGCCGCGATCGACGAGGTGAAAAAAGACGAAAACATCATCTTGTTTATCGACGAGATTCACGCCATCGTCGGCGCGGGCGCGAGCGAGGGCGGAATGGACGCGGCGAACCTGCTCAAACCCGCGCTAGCGCGGGGCGAACTGCGCTGCATTGGCGCCACGACGCTTAAGGAGTATCGCAAGTATTTTGAAAAAGACGCGGCGATGCAAAGACGCTTTCAGCCCGTAACGACTACCGAACCGAGCGCCGCCGAGGCGCTGGCGATCCTGCGCGGGCTGAAAGAGCGGCTGGAGGCGTACCATAATGTAACCATCGAGGATTCCGCGCTGGTAGCCGCGGCGCGTTTAAGCGATCGCTACATATCCGATCGCTTCCTGCCCGACAAGGCGATCGACCTGATCGACGAGGCGGCGAGCGAGCTTAAGCTCCAGATCGAATCCTCGCCCGCGGAGCTTGATCGCGCCAAACGCGAGCTGGCAAGGCTGAAGATCGAAGCCGAAGCGATCAAGATGGAGAAAAACGACAAGAACAAAACGCGGCTTAGCGAGATCGAAAAGGAGCTGGAGAGCGTCGGCGAAAAGGCGCGCGCGCTGGAAACGCAGTTTGAGAACGAGAAAAACGCCTTTGACGCGATCGCGCGGCTTAAATCGGCGGAGGAGGAGCTGCGCAGAGAGGCGGAGCTGGCAAAGCGCGACGGCGATTTCAGCAAAGCCGCCGAGATCGAATACGGCAAGATTCCCGCGGCGAAAAAGGAGCTGGAGCGGCTGAACGAAAATTGGCGGCGTATGCAGGAGCGCGGCGCGTTGCTGAAAAACAGCGTGGACGACGAGGCGATCGCCGCGATCGTGGCTAAATGGACGAATATCCCCGTCAAAAAGATGCTCCAAAGCGAGCGCGAAAAGTTTCTGCTCGTGGGAGAGGAGCTTTCAAAGAGCGTCAAAGGGCAGCCGCAGGCGATCGAGGCGGTCAGCGCGGTGATCAAGCGGAGCAAAGCGGGGCTTAGCGACGAAAAACGACCGATCGGCGGATTTTTGTTTCTAGGTCCCACGGGCGTGGGCAAGACGGAAACGGCAAAGACGCTGGCGCGGTTTTTGTTTGACGGCGATCGCGCGCTGGTGCGTCTGGATATGAGCGAGTATATGGAAAAGCACGCCGCGAGCCGCCTGATAGGCGCGCCGCCCGGGTATGTGGGCTACGAAGAGGGCGGGCAGCTAACCGAAGCCATACGCAGAAAGCCTTACAGCGTCGTACTTTTTGACGAGATCGAAAAGGCGCACCCCGATGTGTTTAATATGCTCCTGCAGGTGTTGGACGAGGGGCGTTTAACCGATAGCAAGGGCGTAACGGTCGATTTCAAAAACGCGATTTTGATCTTGACCTCGAATCTGGCAAGCCGCGAGATCGCTGAGATCAAAGACGAAAAACAAAAACAAGAGGCGGTTTGGCGGGCGTTGCGCGCGCATTTTCGCCCCGAGTTTCTCAATCGGCTGGACGACATAGTGGTCTTTAACCCGCTTGGATTTGACGCGGTATTGGGGATTTTGGACAACCTGATCGAGGAGCTTAAGCGGCGTCTAAGCGATCGGCAGATCGAGATTAAGTTTAGCGGCGAGGCAAAACGGCTGATCGCCGAAAGCGGCTTCGATCCCGATTTTGGGGCGCGCCCGTTGCGCCGCGCGCTTAACCGGCTGGTAGAGGATCGCCTAAGCGAGCTGATCTTGCGCGGCGAGGTTAAAGAGGGATCGATCGTTAGCTTCGAGGCGCAAAACGGCGAGATCGTCGCCAAACTCGCCGCTTAACGCTTTTTTGGATCGAATTAGGCGCCAGTCCGTTACGCGATTGCAATATGCTTGCGGATTGGCGTTTTGTTTGTTTCAAAAGGCGCGATCGCAAGCTATTAGGTTGGGGGTTTAGGGGAACGCGCTAAAGCGTATTTGGTTTTGTTCCAGTCGTAGCGCTCCATCGCCAAAACGCGCTCCTCTTCGCCGGCGTATTCGCCTTCGATCTCTTCTTTGATCGCGCAAA
>JAITEA010000222.1 GCA_031282285.1 Helicobacteraceae bacterium | reverse complement strand
AAATCGACATTCCAATATATCCAATCGGGGTAGAAAACTTGAAACAATCTGTAAGGATTGAATTCTATGCAATTTATGTCGTTGCAAATATATTTGTTTGTCTCGGCATCGCTTATATATTTTTTGAACTTTGTCGTCATATCTTGATTGTATATACGACTTACATAGAAAGAGCTAGGCAGCTCTCCAATATCGCCAAATACCTCCTGAAACTTTGCGAGGTTTGGAACAAAAGCGCCGTTGCCATATAGTGAAAGCACAAGTTTGTATTCGTCGCTTTCGTCTCCAAAAACTACTTCCGCGTGCATTCCGGGTTCCGCGTTACACTTTTGGTAATCAGTGCCTTGATCGCCAGAAATATCAGCAAAATCCTGTTCGGACAAGTGTTTTCTTAGTTCGTCTGCCTTGTCGTCGCTTATGATTTCATAAGAAGCCAAGCTCTTCGTGTTTTTAACTGTGGCGCCCGTACTATCAAACGGGAGGAAATGGTCGTACGCTTCATAGCCGCCGGCGCCGTCGCTGACGGTACTGATCTTTGAACAATCCTCCCCGTATACAATAGGCGGAGTGTCGTCTGAACTGCCGCCGCCGCCGCAACCGATCAGAAAAACCGCAAGCGCTATCGGCGCGTAACGGCTAAACAAGCTTGCCCGCAGAGCGAAACCTGAACAAGAAAACATCGCAAACCCTTTCTTTCCGCAAAATAATTGTAATAGTAGCAAAAAGACGCGCAAAAATTCAACAATTTAGAGCGCTATTTTTAAAATCGCGCCCGCGATCGCAAGCGAGGTAACCAATCAAGCCGCGCTTGCGGCGCGAAACGCCGAGCGCCAAAGCCAATACGCGGACGGCGCAGAGCCTTAAAGCGCGGCGCGCACAGACGGGCTGTGTTAAAATCCCTTCCAATAAATACCAAAGGCGCTCTATGACGCAACCAAAAGATTCGTTGGCGATCGATACCATACTTAAACGCGGCGGCGAAATCTACAACGCGCAAAAACGCTTTGGCGCCGATCCCGCAATTTTGTCGAGCGATTCGGCGTATTTTGGCGCGATCGCGATGGGTTTATTGCAGACCAGCCTCGCCGCCAAGAGGCTTTCGCGCGATTTTCGCGCGGAGAACAAGAGCGTTTCGTGGGCGCGAATCGACGGCTGGAGCCAGACGCTTGTCGAACGCTACGACGGCTTGAGCGCGCTTGATCTGTGGGCTATGCTGGAGGATCTCTCCGAACTTTACGGCGTTTGTTTCGCGCTCAAAGACGCGAGATAATGCCCTCCAAAATCTACGACGCGCCCGCGAAACTCAATATTTTCCTGAAGCTGACGGGCAGGCGCGACGACGGCTATCACCTGATCGCCTCGCGCTTCGTCAGATACGGCGCTTTGAGCGATAAGCTGTGGTTTGAGCGCGCGCTCGCCGACGGGTTTGACGTAACGGGCGATTTTAACTGCCCGCTTGAAAACAATACGATCTACCGCGCCTATACGATCCTTAGCCGTTTGCATCCGTCAAAGGCGCTGTTTGCCTTCGCGGGCGCGCACAAGGTCGTCGTTTACAAAAGCGTTCCAAGCGGCGCGGGGCTTGGCGGCGCCAGCAGCGACTCGGCGACATTTCTAATGATGATCAACGAAGAGGCGGATTTGAAACTCTCAAGCGAGGAGCTTTCGATTGTCGGCGCGCAGGTTGGCGCCGACGTGCCGTTCTTTTTGAGCGGGTACGAATCGGCGAATGTGAGCGGCGCGGGCGAAAAGATCGCGCCGTTTGACGAGCCGCTGCCGCGTTTCGAGGTGAAAACGCCGCCGATCTTGTGCGAGACGACGCGGGTCTATCAAACCTTCCGCCGCCATTTCAGCGATAGGATGCAAAGCGCCGCCGAAGCCGCCGATCGCCTGCTGAAGGCAAACGCGAAGGATATTTTGCGCGAGTACGACCCCGAGGAGCTTAACGATCTGCTAGAACCCGCGCTGAAATGTTACCCCGAATTGCGCGAGTATAAGGAGGAGGGCTGGTTTCTTAGCGGAAGCGGCGGATCGTTTTTTAGGAGCGCGGTCTGATGACGATAGAAAATCGCAAAGCGCGCCATCATTTCGAGATATTGGAAACCTACGAGGCGGGCATAGAGCTTGTCGGCAGCGAGGTCAAAAGCGTTCGCGCGGGCAAGGCGAGCCTGAACGAAGCCTTTGCGCGGGTGATACGCGACAAGGAGATATGGCTGTTTAATATGCATATAACCCGTTACGAAAACGCCGACGCGCGTCTTGCGCCCGAGGAAAATAGATCGCGACGGCTGCTGCTACATAAAAAAGAGATCGCCAAGATCGCCGAGCGCGTAAAACTCGAAAGGCTTGCTATAACGGCGCTGAAACTATATTTCAACTCGCGCAACCGCGCTAAAATATTAATCGCTTTAGCGCGCGGCAAGAAGCTCCACGATAAACGCGAAACGATCAAAGAGCGCGATGTAAAGATAAATCTTAAACGGACGATAAAGCGGAGCGTTTAATGCGCTGCCTGCTCTGCTCCAAAGCGAGCTTAAGTATTATCTGCAAAGAGTGTTTTGAGGCGATCGCGGTTTATCCCCGCGTTCATACGCTGCAAAATCTTAAGGCTATTACCTTCTACGATTACGACGATATAGCGCCGCTTACAAACGCGAAATATTATCCCTTTGGCTCGTTCGCGCTAAAACGGCTTGCCGCCAAAGCGTTTAAGCCGTTTTTTGGCGATCTGAAGCTGGAAAATCAAGCCGCGCTGATCCCGATAGACGATTGCGTCGGATCGTGGTATTCGCATACGGCGATCTTGGCGAAAGCGGGCGCGGCTGGTATGGTAACGCCGCGATTTGGCGCGCTTCGCGCAAAGTCCCAAGCAAAATACGCCGGACAAACGCTAGCGTTTCGCCTAAGCCGTCCGCGCCGTTTTGTCTTTAAGGATTTTCGCGAGCAAAACGCGATCTTATTAGACGATCTGATCACCACGGGAACCACATTGTTGGAAGCCGCCGCCGCGCTGGAAAAACGCGGCAAAACCGCGCTTTTTGCCGTCGCTCTTACCCACGCGCAATAAGTTAAACCTCCATCCCATCCCCCCCCCTCTTTCGCTATACAATCCCACCTCCGCGCCGCTTCCCCCCTACTAAGGTGAGAATTAAAGGGTGGTTTCCCCCGTCATTCCCGCGACGAAGCGGCAGAGCGCTTGCGCTCGTACGCCGCGGAGGCAGACGGGAATCTGAAAAGGGAAAGTTTGGATCGCTTGCGATCAACGAGAAAAGCGGCGATTGGCGTTTATTTTTTGGATTTTCGATAGTTTTCAGAGATGGATTACCGCCTTCCTCCGCAATTAACGCCGCTTTGCGGCTATTGCTCCGTCGCGGGAATGACGATTTACGCGGGTTTATCGCTTTGTTGCGGGAATGACGGGGGAAACCCCCCCTTTTAATTCCCCCCTTATCGGGGGGCAAAGCGGAGCGCAAGCTACGCTCGCATAAAAGCGAGAGAGAAAACCCCTCACCC
>JAITEA010000221.1 GCA_031282285.1 Helicobacteraceae bacterium | reverse complement strand
ACAAACTCGCCGCGCTCGATCTCGCCTTTTATCTGCGTCAAACCGCGCTCGATCGCCGCGAAATCCTCAGCCGCGATAATGCCTTGCGCGGCAAGCATACGCGCGTGCGCGATCGAACCCTCTATATCCTCGCGGTACAGAGCGCGATCGAAGCCGATCGAGGCGTTAAACTCGTCTAGCAGGCTATCCGTATCTTCGCTGCCGTCGCCCCACAGCTTGCCGCTCATCTTGCCATCTCCACGGCGCGCAGCTCGCGGATCACATTGACTTTGATCTCCCCGGGATACTGCATCTTGCGCTCGATATCGTTTGCGATCTCTTTGCTGAGCAACACCGTTTCGCGATCGTCTATTTCGCTCGCGTTGACAATCACGCGCAACTCGCGTCCGGCGGCGATGGCGTAGGCTTGCGTAACGCCCTTTTTGTTGACCGCGATATTTTCAAGCTCCTGAACGCGCTTGAGATACCCTTCCAGCACATCGCGTCTCGCGCCCGGTCGCGCCGCGCTCAAAGCGTCGGCGGCGCACACGGCGGCGGATTCGATCGTAAGCGGCTCCTCGTGTCCGTGGTGCGCCATAATCGCGTTCAGCACCACCTCGCCTTCCCCGAAGCGCTTGCATATCTCAAAGCCCAGCGTTACGTGGCTGCCGTCTTGATCCTGCGTGGAGGCTTTGCCTATGTCGTGGAGCAATCCGGCGCGTTTGGCGAGCTTTTCGTTGCCGTCAAGCTCGGCGGCGATCACGCCCGCGAGATGCGAAACCTCGATCGAGTGCGCCAGCGCGCTCTGCCCGTAACTCGCGCGGTATTTAAGCCGCCCCACCAGCCGCGCCAGCTCTGGATGCAGATCGCTTACGCCAAGATCGATCGCCACATTCTGCCCGTCCTCCAACAGGCTCTCCTCAAACTGCGCTTTTACGCTGTTGTGAATCTCCTCGATTCGCGCCGGCTGAATGCGCCCGTCTTGCAGCAAAAGCTCGATCGTGCGCGTGGCGATGGCGCGGCGATAGAGGCTGAAGCTGCTGATGACGATAGCCCCGGGCGTGTCGTCGATCACGATATCCACGCCCAGCAGATTCTCAAGCGCCTTGATATTGCGCCCCTCTTTGCCGATGATGCGCCCTTTGTACTCCTCGTTGCCAATGGCGATGGTGTTGATCAGCCGTTCATTGGCAAACTCGCTCGCGAAGCGGGTCGTCGCCTGCGCGATTACGAAATTGGCGCGCCGCCTCGCCTCGTTTTTGGCTTCGGTTTCCGCTCTGCGGATAATGTTCGCCGCGTCCAGCCGCGCTTTTTCCTCGACTTGGGCGAGCAGCACCTTTTCCGCTTCCGCGACGGTCATACCCGCCGCCTTTTCTATAGCGATCTGCGCTTCCAGCAGGCGCTGTTCGTTGCGCTTTTGCTGTTCCTCGCCGTCTTTTTGCAGCTTTGCAACCTCTTTGTAAAGCTTATCGACGGCGCGTCGCTTCTCTTCGATCGCCTCCTCTTTTTGATTGATCAAGCGGGTTTTGCGCTCCTGTTCTCGCAAAGCGGCGGAGAACTTCTCCTCGACCTGCTTTTTGAGTTCCAGCTCCTTGGCGCCTAGCTCTACTTTGGCGCGCTCCAAAATCATACGCGCCTCGCTTTCGATCGCTTTGGCTTTGGCTTTTGCCTGTTCCACGCGCACGGCGTGGCGCGCCAGATTAATCCTGCGCGTTATAAACCAAGCGACCGCGGCGCAAAGGACGCCGGAGATCAGCCCCGCAACGATAAGTTCTACGACCATAACGGTTCCCTAAATTGCAAATCGCCTTATCGCCGCCCACTAGATAGTCCCCCTCAAGATCGAGCGCGTCGCTTACCTTTGGCGCTCTTTGAAAAAACGGCTGTACGAAAATCACTATCGGTTTCTTAACTAACTCTCGCGCGAAACGGTCATACATACCCTTGCCAAAGCCGATTCGCTTAAAGTCGCTATCGACGGCGATGGCAGGCGCGATCAAAAGATCGGTTTTCCTAATCTCCCGCAAGCTATTCGACGGGGTCAAAACACCTAATGACCGACGGTCTAAAGGCAACCGAAATGCTACCATTTTGAAGCTAACGCCTTCGATAAAAGGGGCGTATAGTTTGGCTTTGCCTCTTAAGAGGCGGAATAAGCCGCGCAAATCCGCCTCAAACCACATAGGAAGGTAGATCAAAACGCTCTTGAAAACAAGCCTGTCCAGCAGCTTTCGCAGCGTCCGCCGCGTTTTGGCGCTTTGCGCGGCGCAGACCGCCTTCGATCTCGCCTTCAGCCGCGTCAGCGCGATCGCCCTTACCGTCCCTTTGTCCATCGTTTGGAATGCCTTTTGGGTTATAATGCCCGTTATGTTAGCGCGAAAAATATGTTTTATCCTTGCGATAGCCTTTGGATTGTTGGGTTGCAACGAAGAGCGCGCGCCGATCGCGAGCGCGAAAGCGGGCTTCGAGCTGAAAACGATAAGCGGCGAAACCATCGCCGCGCGCGTGGAGCCTTCCGACGGGCGGTTTAACGATCTCGTACTCGGCGGCGGCGGCAAACCGGCGCTGTACGCGTTTTTCACCACGACCTGCCCCGAATGCGCCAAAGAGATTCCGCACCTTATCGACATCAAAAAGCGTTACGGCGACAAGATCGCGATCGTCGGCGCGCTGGTGGAGAACAAGAGCGCGGACGAAGCGGCGGATTTCGTCGCGTTCCATCAGATAAACTACCCCGTCGCGCTGGGCGCGGGCGCGTTTCGTCTCGCCGACGCGGTGGGCGGCGTGCGGCTGATCCCCGCCGTGCATATCTACGACGGCAAGGGCAGATATATTTCGCACTTTGTCGGGCTTGCGCCGCAGGAGATGATCGAGGCGCGCTTGAACGCGGCGCTCGAAGCCAAATAATGCTCTCGTTTCTAAAAAAAACGGCGGAGACGATCCGCTCGATCGTCCCCAGAACGCAATATGTCGCGCCGGAGATTTTGGAGGAGGCGTTAATCGGCGCCGATATGGACTACGACGAGGTTGAGGCGTTGCTCGATCGGCTGGTGGAACCTATCACGCGCGATCGCCTGCGATTTGGGTTGCTGGAGCTTCTGCCCGCGTTCGAGCCGCTTAAGATAACGCAAAATCCGTTTGTGGAGCTGATCGTGGGCGTAAACGGCGCGGGCAAAACCACCACGATCGCCAAGCTCGCCAATCGCTACAAAAGCGAAGGTCATAGCGTTATGCTGGGCGCGGGCGACACCTTCCGCGCCGCCGCCGTCGAACAGTTGAAACGGTGGGCGGCGAAGCTCGATACGCCTATTGTCGCCGCCGTGGAGGGAGGCGATCCGTCAGCCGTCGCGTTTGACGCTATCGCCTCCTCGCTGGCAAAAAAGCGCGATCGGGTTCGGATCGACACCGCCGGCAGGCTGCATACGCAGAAAAATCTCGCCGAAGAGCTCAAAAAGATCGTCCGCGTCTGCGGCAAAGCGCTAGAGGGCGCGCCGCACCGAAAGCTGCTTGTGCTGGACGGGACGCAAGGACGATCGGCGATCAATCAGGCGCGCGAGTTCAACGAGATTATCGGCATAGACGGCATTATCGTCGCCAAGCTCGACGGCACGGCAAAGGGCGGCGCGATCTACTCAATCTCGCGCCAACTGCAAAAGCCGATTATACATATCGGCGTCGGCGAAAGCGCGGACGATCTGATCGACTTCGACGCGCACAGCTTCACCGATAGCTTTATCTCCCCCTTCTTCCCCTAACCCTCTCGATAATAACTTCATGTTTCGTCGTCGCCGTCGATATATCGCTTGAATCAAGGGAAATAATGAGCGCGGGAACAGAGCCAATAATTAAGAAAGTAATTGAAACAATAGGAAGCGTAGAGTGTGCGCTACTTAAAAAAGAATCTTGCAACTTCTTTACAAAAAGATTCATATTGCCCATTTCATTAACTTGGTTCGGCGCAGATAGATATTTCAGATCGCATTTTGTGGGGACTGGCGTTGCATTTATATCAGCATTGGCGTTATTTATTATATCTTCGGAACTTTCTATACCTGCCGCCGCAAGCGCGACTAGCGAAACGAATATCCTTGAAGCCGCGTTTAAAGTGTTTGTATTATGCACTTTGGCGTTATTATGCATCTGTTTGTTAGCTAAATTTACATTCGAGCTTCCAAACGTATATGTATTGGATTATATTGAAACAGAAAGCGAAACCATTA
>JAITEA010000197.1 GCA_031282285.1 Helicobacteraceae bacterium | reverse complement strand
TCAGCGGCGTTTAAGCGGTTTTTGAAAAGGCGGAACGCATATTTAAGGGAAATTATCCTAAACTTCCACCTATGAAATTGATTATCAAACCAGCAATCCCGCTAGAGCAGAGGCTAGAGGGCGGGAGACGGAATCAACAGAGCGGCGGCGCAAACCTTGTTTTTGAGATTTAGAGCCATAGCCGCAATTATTGACGCGCCGTCAAACGATGTTAAAAGCAAAGCGTTATCAACGCCGTTTGCGATCGCTACGAAGCGATCTATATTGAGAGCGTAAACGCGGGAGAGGTAAAAGATGCCGTTGTTTTTGAGATTTAGAGCCATAGCCGCGATTATTCAGTTTGTTCCAAGCTCTGGCGAGAACGCCCGAGTATTCGGTCAAAATCCCGCATACGGGGCGGCGTTTGCGCCAAGCGCGGGAAAATGCGCGTTAAACGAGGTTAAAAGCAAAGCGCTATCAACGCCGTTTGCGATCGCTACGAAGCGATCTATATTGAGAGCGCAAACGCGGGAGAGGTAAAAGATGCCGTTGTTTTTGAGATTTAGAGCCATAGCCGCGATTATTCAGTTTGCGCCAAGCGTGGGAAAATGCGCGTCAAACGGGGTTGGAAAGGAAACGCGGGGCGCTTTTTCCGCGTTGCTTAGAACACGAACAAGATTGCTAAACAAGATCAGAGCGAGAACGCGAAGCCCGCTTAACGCCGTTTGCGATCGCAGCGGCGCCGGCGCAAACGCTGAACATATCAAGCAAATAAGAGGAGTAAATAATGCCGTCGTTTTTTAGATTTATAGCCGCGGTCGCGATTATCGGCGCAACGCTGGCGCCAAGCGCGTACGCGCAGACAAACGCGCCGCTACCCAACGAAGTCAAAGAGGGAATACAGACCGCGCTTAACGCCGCGTGCGATCGTTACGAGGCGGGCGATCCCGAAGGCACGATAAAAAGCGTCGGGGAGGCAAAGGCGCTGCTGCCGGTCGATCGCGTAGAGGATATGGAGCGGCATTTTGAGGATATGCTCTACATCATAAACGAGGGCGAAGACCCAGCCAACGCCCGAACGCAAAACGCCGCCATTATGAAGATGCTCATTGGAAGCGACGACTCCAAAAAGAAGCGATACGCCTCGTGGAGCGAGATTGTCGCCGATATGGACGCCGTGTTGCGATCGGCGCACGAAGCCTATTTAGCCAAAGAGCCGCAGAAAGCCAAAGATTTGATCAACAATGCATATTTTGGCTTCTACGAAAAATACGGCGTGGAACGCGCCACGCTTTCTAGCATCTCCGGCAAACGCGCAAGCGTCGTCGAATACCAGTTTAGCACGATAAAAAACGCGATCAACAGCGACGACGACGCGGAGGTCAAGCGCCAGATCGACGAGCTTATCGTATGGCTTCACGAGGACGCCAAAGCGCTTGACGAGCGCGAGATAAGCGGCTTTAGCTCGTTTCTCCTCGCGCTGTCGATTATGCTGCGCGAGGGCGTGGAGGCGATCTTGGTGATCGCCGCGATTATCGCCTATCTTGTGCGATCGGGCAACGCACGCTATACCAAAGAGGTCTATATAGGCTCTATCGCGGCGCTTGCCGCCAGCGCGGCGATGGCGTATGTGATCAGCAAGATTTTATTGTCCGAGGGCGGCGCTCCGCAGGAGATCGTGGAAGGCGCGGCGATGCTTACGGCGGTCGTCGTGCTGTTTTTCGTGAGCAACTGGATGATCTCAAAATCCAGCGAAGAGTCGTGGAAGGGCTATATCGAAGGCAAGGTGAAAAGCGCCATAAGCAGGGGTAGCGTGTTTGCCCTCGCGGCGGCGGCGTTTCTGGCGGTTTTCAGAGAGGGCGCGGAGACGATTTTGTTCTTTCAGGCGCTGTTTATCGAAGCCGAAGCCTACTCCGATATGGTCTGGCTTGGCTTTGGCGTCGGGTGCGTGGCGCTCGTATTTATCTTTGCGGCGATTAGATTTGGCTCGCTCAGATTGCCGCTCAAGCCGTTTTTTATCGGCACAAGCGTATTGATGTACATTCTTTGCGTCGCGTTTGCCGGCGGCGGCGTAAAAGAGCTTCAGGAAGCCGATGTAGTAAGCGTTACGAGCCTGCCCTATGTGCCGACAATCGATCTGCTTGGCGTATATCCGACCGTAGAGACGATCGCGCCGCAGATCGCGCTGCTGATTCTAGCCGCGTTGTCGTTTGTCTATTACCGCAAAAAGGCAAGGATCGCATAATGTCCGTTCTCTCTTTACAAGCTCATCCGCCATAAGCGGCGGCGGGCTTTGTTCGGCGTTTTGATCGCTCGCGCTTATCGGCGCGGGCTAGGCTGGATCGCGCAGGCGATCTTGAAACGGGTCTCTTGCAAAAGGGATTGATAACAATTCGGAGGATTACAATGACTCAAGTTTCTAAAGTTCTGCTTGCCGCCGCGCTGGCGCTGGCGCCGTGCGCGGCTTTTGCCGCTCCCGCTCCCGAAGAGGCGGCGGGTTTTGAAGAGTTTCCGCTTGGCGACGAATACGACGTGGGACCGCTGCATATCGCGGGGGTCTATTTTCAGCCTGTGGTAATGGAACCGGTTTCTTTGGCTGGCAATCTGCCTCCCTCTAAAGCTGATATGCACCTCGAAGCGGATATTTCCGCAGTCGAAGGCAACAAGCTGGGCTACGGCGCGGGCGACTTCGTGCCTTATCTGACCGTGAAATACCGCATTCAAAAGCAAGGCTCCAAAAAGGTTCAAGAAGGCGTATTTATGCCTATGAACGCAAGCGACGGTCCGCACTACGGCAACAATATCAAACTTGACGGCGCGGGCAAATACAAGATCACCTTTATCGTGGAAAACCCCGAAAGAACGGGCTATCTGCTGCACGTGGATAAAGAAACGGGCGTAGAGGGCAGATTCTGGACGAAACCGATCGAGGTAAGCTGGGATTTCAACTTCGTACCGCGCAAGTGGTAAGAGGTTAAAGCCGCGCGTTGTTAGCCCGCAAGCGTTAAGCGGCTAAAATCGCGCCTTTATTTTTGGCAAAAGCGCTCCGAAAGCCGTTAGCGGCGTTTCGGGGCGCGTCGCCGTAGTTTGGGGACTATACGAGCAGCTTTCAATAGGTTGATCGCGCCGCGGCGATTTGCAAAGACGGATTTCGTCTGCGCGGCAACGATCAAGAGGGGGCGCGGATAGAGCGCTATGGGTTTCGGGCTAAGCAAGAGAGTAGATTATATTGACGCTATAAAAAACGCGAAGGTAATTAAAATGCGGAATATATATAACGATCCAAACAATAAAACGCCTATGCGCGTAGAGTTAAGGCAAATTGAATGTTGCAATATCTGATAAATGTAACGAATACGCTGTTTTTTACGCTTGTTTTGCTGGGCATTTTGCTTGGCGGTTTCATAGGCGAGGAGAGATCGCGCAGAAAAAGCGCGACGATCGCTTCCGCTCTTGGATTTATTACCGCCCTTATCGTGGCGGCGCTGGAACACAACACAAAAGTTATCGTAAGAGAGTATTACAATCTGTCCGTTTTGATTCCGCTGATAGCCGCTCAGATTATTTTCGCGGTTTCGGTCTTCTGTTTTCCGCAATCTAGAATATCCGCCGCGATTGTCCGTTTCGCGCTGGCGCTGATACTCTTTTTGCTGCTGGCTTACGGTCTTGTCGATATATTTCTATACCCGTTCGAGTTTGCCGTCGGAATGGACAATATCTACAACGCCGATTTCGCGCTTAAGTGGTTTGGCTACGCGCTGGCGTTATGCGCGCTGTTTATACTCCACTACTCGGTCTATCAATCGACGCTTAGCGCGGCGAAAAAGTTCTTTCTGCCGCTCGCGGGCGCGATACTGTTTTTGATCGTTATTCACGAGACGCTCGTCGTACTTAACGCGCTACTGGCAAGGAGTCTAATCCCCCGTTCCGACGCGCTGTTTGACGCGACATTTTTTATATCCGATAATCTCAATATTCTCTTTTATATCGCGTGCGTATTAACCGCGGCGGTAGCGGCGACGCTGTATATTATTGAAAATCGCAAGGTTTTCGTACTGCGCGGCGCTCAAAACGCGCTTTACGCCGATAAAGGCAAAGTGATCGCCGCCGAAAACCCCGCTATCCGGCGCAAACTGATCGCCGTTTCAAGAGAGAAGCGGCGCTTTTATATTATGACCGCGCTGTCGCTTTTTGCCGTCGCGCTCTTTGCCAAAGGCGGATCGTATCTTGCCGAACAGGAGATTGTGATTACGCCGCCCGTTAGCGTAACCGCCAAAGATGGCGTTATAAGCCTGCCGCTCGATCAGTTTGACGACGGGCGGCTGAAACGATTTATGTACAAAACCGAAGGCGGCGCGGAGGTGCGATTTCTCGTTATCAAAAAAGATCGCGGCGGATATGGCGTAGGGCTTGACGCGTGCGATATATGCGGCATAGCGGGATATTACGAGCAGAAAAATATGGTGATCTGCTCGCGCTGCGGCGTCGGGATCAACAAAGCCACGATCGGCTTTCGCGGCGGCTGCAATCCCGTTCCGTTCGCCTACGAGATCACCAACTCTACGCTGCGTATTCTCGTAACAACGCTGGAAAGCGAAGAGCGGAGGTTCAGATAATGTTTATACAGACGATCAAAGGCGCCTTTGCGCGCCAAAGGGGTAAATATCTCGCCGTCGCGCTCACCGTAGGGCTGGGCGCGGCGATCGCGTCGGCTATGCTAAACACGATGTTCGATATAGGCGACAAGGTGAATAAAGAGCTGAAAGCCTACGGCGCGAATATCGTCGTCCGCCCGAAGTTCGCCTCCATACTCTCCGATGTGTACAGCGAGGACGAGGAGGTCGAGGAGTTTCTCGACGAAAGCGACGCGCTGACGATCAAAACCATCTTTTGGGCGCACAATATCATCGATTTCGCGCCGTTTCTATTTGCCGATACCGACATAAACGGCGAAACCTTCCGCCTCGCCGGAACTTGGTTCAACAAAACCTCCGAACTGCCCACGGGAGATAGCGTCGTAACGGGCGTGATCGGGCTGAAATCGTGGTGGCAGATCGACGGCGAGTGGCTTAACGACGACGACAAAGAGGGCGTTATGCTAGGAAGCGAGGCGGCAAAGCGGCTGAACAAAACGCTGGGCGAACGGATCGCGATCGCGGGACGCTCGTTCAAGGTCAAAGCGGTGTTTTCAGCCGGCGGCGAGGAGGACGAATATATCTTTATGCCGCTTGCCGTAGCGCAGGAGATTTCGGGCTTAAAGGGCAAAATCACGCAGATCGATCTAAGCGCGCTCACCGCGCCCGAAAACGATCTGGCGCGCAAAGCGGCGCTGGACCCCAAAAGCCTCACGCTGGACGAATGGGATACTTGGTACTGCACCGCTTATATCAGCTCTATCACCTATCAGATCGAAGAGGCGCTGCCCAACGCGAGGGCGAAGGCGCTCTTGCAGATTTCGCAATCCGAAGGCGCGATCCTAAACAAGATTCAGTTGCTAATGCTGCTGCTCACCGCGCTGACGCTCTCCTGCTCCGCGCTTGGCGTGTCCAGTCTGGTTACGACTTGCGTTATGGAAAAAACCGCCGAGATCGGGCTGCTTAAGGCGATCGGCGCGACCGACGCGCAGATCGCGCTATCGACGCTGACGCAGGTGTTGATCGCCGCTTCCGCCGGCGCGGCGATCGGCTATCTGGCGGGGCTGAAGCTGGCGTCGATCATCGGGCAGACGGTCTTTGACGCGACGGTGGAACCAAACGCGCTCGCTCTTCCGATCGTCGCGCTACTGGTGATCGCCACCACGATCATAGGGAGCATTCCGGCTATGAAGCTGCTGCTCGCAACTCGTCCCGCGGCGGCTTTGCATGGCTAACCGCGCAACCGCCGGCAGGCGGCGGTTTTATCCGTCCAATATCGGGCTGTTTTTGTCGGCGCTGATCGGAGCGTTTATCAGGCGGCGATCGAGAGTGTCGGCGGCGCTGACGGCGGTCGCGCTCGGGGCGACGGCGTTTTACGGCTTGCTGGCGATCTACTACGATATGCCCCGCCGCCTCGCGGAGGTCTTTCGCGCTTACGGGGCGAATATACTATTAACCGGCGAACAGGGCGTATCAAAAGAGGATATCGCACAGGCAAAAGCGCTGATCGGCGACGCGCTGGTCGGGATCGCGCCTTACCAATACAAAAGCGCGCAGTTAAACGGCAAATCGGTAACGACGGCGCGAACCGATCTGTCGCAAGCAAGCGCCGTAAATCCTTACTGGCAGATTAACGGCGATCTGTCAATAGGCGAAAACGAAGCGGTTGTCGGCGTCGATCTGGCGGATATGCTTAAACTTGAGATAGGCTCGATCGCCTTGTTGGACAATCAAAAAGATATAACTATTCGCGCTATCGTGAAAACGGGCGGCGGCGCGGACGGTTTTTTGTTTATGAATATAGGCGAAAATTATGTCGCCGATTTTGCGGAGGTATCCGTCTCGCTTTCGGGCGAGGAGCTTGAAAACTTAAGGGGCAAACTGGCGAGCAAACTGCCGCATATAACGCCAAAGCCGATCAAGCGCGTGGCGAACTCGGAAAACGCGGTACTAACAAAGCTCAAAACGCTAATGACGCTCGTAACGATCGCGGCGATCGCGCTGACGATGATCTGCGTCTCCTCCACGATGGCGGCGACCGTCGCCGAACGCCAAAAAGAGATCGGGCTGAAAAAGGCGCTGGGCGCGCAAAACCGCGATATAGTAACGGAGTTTTTATCCGAAGCGGTAACGCTTGGGCTGTTTGGCGGCGCGCTAGGCTGCGCGTTTGGTTTTGCCTTTGCTAATTTCGCGAGTTTTTCGGTATTCGACGCGTCGGTAAGTTTTGATTTCGGGTTGGCGATCGTATCGATCGTCGTATCGGTAATTTTTACGGCTATAGCGGCGATCTTTCCCGTTTATTCGGCGACGAGCGTCGATCCCATAGCGGTTTTGAGAGGAGAATAAGATGAATATCGTGGAACTAAAAGGCGTTTCGGTCGTATATGAATCGCTCGCGGCGCTGCAAAATATCGATCTGGAAGTCAAAGATGGCGAATGGCTCGCGGTGATGGGTCCTTCGGGATCGGGCAAAACCACTATGATGAATATTATCGGCTGTCTGGATCGAGCCACAAGCGGCACAACGATTTTTGACGGCGAGGATATATCCAAAGCGAGCCTCAAAGCGCTAACTACAATCAGGCGCGAAAAGATCGGTTTGATATTTCAGCAGTTTCACCTCGTGCCGTATCTCACCGCTTTGCAAAATGTGATGCTGGCGCAGTACTATCACAGTATTGTCGACGAGGGCGAGGCGCAAAAGGCGCTCGAGCGCGTGGGGCTTGGCGATCGCGGCAAACATCTGCCCAAAGAGCTTTCGGGCGGCGAACGCCAGCGAGTCTGCATAGCCAGAGCGCTGATCAACTATCCCAAACTGATCTTAGCCGACGAGCCTACGGGCAATCTCGACGAAGCCAACGAAAAGATCGTGCTGGATATTTTCGCCGCGCTTCACGCCGAAGGCAGCGCGCTGATCGTCGTTACCCACGATCGCGAAGTCGCGGCGCGGGCGGAACGAATCGTGCGGCTTCAGCACGGCAAGATCGTCGATCACCGCGCCCATCATCACGGCGCGCATCATAATGGCTAGGGGGTTTCGCGCTCGATTTTGTTTAAGAGGCGAATATATTTTACGCTTGGCGATCGCTTTATATATTTAGCTCTTATCTTGTATTGGCAGGCGTATTAAGAAGCCTTTTTTATCCTCCAAAAGCTCGATCGATCCGCCGTGCGCCTCGATAATCTGGCGCGTTAAGATCAGCCCCAGTCCGTGCCCTTTGGTTTTGCTAGTATAAAAGGCTTCAAACATCCGCTCTTTGCGCTCGAAAGGTTTGCCGTTGTCGCAAAGCTCCAATATATGCGTTTTGCCCTCTTTGCGATAGTCGATCGCGATCGCGCCGTCGTCTATTTCATGTTCCTCGATCGCGTCGATCGCGTTGAAGATCATATTTTGCAGCGCGAGTCTTATCAGTTCAAAATCAGCGCTTATCGTTTCGCGCGGCAGATTGAGGCTAAACTCGATAGGTTTGGAATACGAATAGTTCGCGACGCCGCCGTTAATCTCCGCGATCAGATCGCTCATAGCAAATCTGGTTGGATTGAGCGTGAAGCCTTTGGAAAAAAGCAGAGTGGCTTCGACTATCCGCTCCACGCGCCAGATGGATTTTTTTATCTCCAGCACGATCGCTTTGGCGCGTATATCCACTTTATCAAATAGCGTGGATGCGAGTATGGCTACCGCGCCGATCGGGTTGCGTATTTCGTGCGCCAAATGCGCCGCCATCTGACCCATCGCGATCAGCCTTTCGTTGCGTTTATTTTTGGTGTTGTCCGTCGCGGTGATAATGGTTTTGCCGTTTCGTCTGGAAACTTGCAGCAGATAAAACGAATCGGCGATCTCTATTTCGGTTTCGTGCTGTTCGGGGCGGATTTCTAGCGGGTTTATCCGCGTGGCGCGCGCCCTTTCGTTGCTGACGTATATGCCGCCGTCGCTATTTAGCACCCATAGCGCGGTTGGCGCCGCCTCGATCACCTCTTGCAGCAACTGGCGCTGTTCCAGCGTGGCTTTTTCTACTTCGTCAACCTGCCGAATCAGATCGGCAAGCTGAGAGATCACATCTTCAGTCTCTTGGCTGTACTTTTGCGGTTTGTTTTGCGGATCGTTAGGCTTCATCGGCATAAAACTTTGATATATGTTGAAAAGCTCGCGTTATCGCTTCGCGTTACGCCATTGTACTACAAACGCGCAATTCATCTAACGCAATCCAATCAAACCAAAAACGCCCGCCTTTACTCCCCTCCCCCGCATCGTCCTCCCCGCGCTCCGCTCCCTCCGCGACAATTCCCCCCTGACAAGGGGGGATTGAGGGGGGGGTTAGTGTCATTCCCGCGAAAGCGGGAATCCATCTTGTTCCCTATGCGAGCGTCGCTCCGCGCCGCTTCGCCCCCGATAAGGGGGGTAAGGGGGGTGCGTAAGCCGATCGCGTTAAGCTACTCGCTCTGCCATTGAAGAATTGGATAACCGCCGCCGTCTGGTATTTTCCAAGTATTTGTAAAATCCCAGCCTAAAGTTTTATAGGGCGCGTCTGTTTTAAGTGCCGTATCGGATTTGCCCGTTCCGTGATAGTCTATATTGCCGCTGTTTGAAAAGCTGTTTGTTGCGCCGTTGTAGTTTTCGCCGCCAACCATAC
>JAITEA010000150.1 GCA_031282285.1 Helicobacteraceae bacterium | reverse complement strand
TCGTAATTTAATAATTTATCAAACTTATCGTCGTCGGCGTTTCTAACAAAGCGTTCTATTTTGCCAACCAAGTCTTGATCAAACTCTACCTCCTCTTTGGAGTATAGTTTTTGCTGGTCAAAATAGTAGTTTGATATCCTGAAAATCTTGGCTCTGACCGTTTCGCATTTAACCGCCAGAACATGCTTATTAACATTTGTGAAATCCACGCCGCCGTCGTGTACCGCTCTATAGCTATCGTATTCCAGCGCCATTGCGCGCTCCTTCGCGAAGTTTGTTTGCCCAATTATACCCCCTATTTGCGATCGGCGCGGCGCGTCTTGAAATTAACGCGCCGCAACCTACAATCTATCTACGCGAATCTGTATCGCGCGGCGGGATGGTTATCTTGCAGGCGATCGTAGCCGAATACCTTATGGCGCAGCGTACCTTCGCCGTAAGCGGTTTTGAACCGTCCGCGATTTTGCAGTTCGGGGATTACCAGTTGCCCGAAATCCTCCCAACTGCCCGGGACTACGACGCGGCTTAGATTCACGCCGTCCAGCTCGCCCTCGTCGATCCAGCGCTCGATCTCGCTCGCCGCTTGCGCCGCGTCGCCTACGATCACATGGTAGTGGGAGCTTAGCGCCTTTTCGCGCAGCAGATCGCGCACGGTAAACCGCCGCTCGGCAGCGTATTCGCTAGAGGTTTGAATGTAGTTGCTCACGCCGTAATCGATCGGCGCGTCTAGATCGAATTTGGAAAAATCTATGCCGACGCTCGCCGAAAAGTGCGTCAGATTCGCCTCTGGATTGGCGTATTTGAGATATTCGTCAAACTTCTCCCGCGCCACCTTTTGCGTCGCGGCGACCACGACGGCAAGCCCCGCGAAAACCTTCACATCGTCGGCTTTGCGCCCCGCGTCGATCGCGGCTTTGCGAATCTTGCGCGAAAGCTCTCTGGCGCGCTCGATCGTCGGCGCGGAGATAAACGCCGCTTCCGCGTGCTTGCCCGCAAACGCCCGCCCGCGATCGGACGCGCCCGCCTGAAACAGCAGCGGCGTTCGCTGCGGCGAGGGGCTGCTGCCGTGTATCGCGTTGGATTTATAGTACGCGCCGTTATGCTCGATAGCGCGCACGCGATCGGGGCGGGCATAGACGCGCCGCGTCCGATCGACGACCACCGCGTCGTCCGCCCAGCTACCCTCCCAGAGCTTATAAACGACCTCCATAAACTCGTCGGCGCGATCGTATCGTTCGTCGTGTTTCTCAAGCTCGCCGTAGCCCAAGCCCCGCGCGCCGCTGTCGGAGTAGCCCGTAACGATATTCCACCCAAGCCGCCCTTTGGTCAGGTGATCGAGGCTTGAGACGCGCCGCGCGAAGGCGTAGGGATTTTCGGCGCGGATTGTCGCCGTGATCCCCAAGCCTAAATTGTTCGTAACCGCCGCCATACCGCTTACCAGCGTCCAAGGATCGTTGGTGGGCAACTGGACGCTCTCTTTGAGCGTAATATCGACATTGCCTTTATACACATCGTAATAACCGAATATATCGGCTATAAAAATACCGTCGAAAAGGTATCTTTCCAGCGTCCGCGCCAGACTCGTCCAGTAGTCGAGATCGTTGAAAAATATGGAGCGATCCTGCGGATGCGTCCAAAGCCCGTGTTGAATATGCCCCACGCAATTCATCTGAAAGGCGTTAAGCAGAATCTGTTTTTTGCTCATTATGTTTTCCTTGTATTTATGCGCTTTAGCGAGAGCGCAGATAACGCGCGTAAAAATCGCCGATCCACTGTACAAAGCAGACCAGCGCAATCAGCGCGATAATTACGATAACCATCACTTGCGTGTCGAAGCGCTGATAGCCGTAGCGCAAAGCCAGATCGCCAAGCCCGCCCGCGCCGACCGCGCCCGCCATCGCCGAGGCGTTGATGATCGACACCAGCGTAACCGTAAAGCCGCCGATAATGCCCGGCAGCGCTTCGGGCAGCAGCACATACCAGACGATATGCCACTTTTTGCAGCCCATCGCCTGCGCCGCCTCGATCAAGCCCTGATCCACTTCGCGCAGGCTCACCTCCGCGATCCGCGCGAAAAACGGCGCGGCGCAGATGGTCATCGGCACGATCGCCGCCCACACGCCGATCGTCGTGCCGACGACAAGGCGCGTGAAGGGGATCAGCGCCACCAGCAGCACGATAAACGGCGTGGCGCGAAAGCCGTTGATAACCCACCCCAAAACGGCGTTGAACTTCGGCGCGGCAAAAAAGCCGTTTTTTTGCGTGATGATCAGCAGCACCGCAAGCGGTATGCCCGCAAAAAAGACGATCAGCCCCGAAACGCCGCTCATAATCAGCGTGTCGATAAACGCGTCGAGATAGCGCTCAAATGGAATAGTCAGGGAGAGGGACATAGCCGATTACCTCGATATTGTGAACAAGGGCGTTTTCGCCTTTTGTGAGCGGCTCGAAATCGGGCAGCCGCGCCTCGCTTGGCGCCGAAATCAGCAATCGCCCGAAGGCGCGCCCCTGTATGCGATCGACGCCGCCGTGAACCAATTTAACCTTTACATGCAACGCGTTCGCGATCCGCGCTAGATCGGGTTCAAGCCCGTTTTCGCCCGTGTATTCAAGCGCGACGATCTGGTTGTAGTCGGCGTGTTCTGGCTTATCTTTAAGCAAGATCGCCGCCAGATCGTCGGGCAGATTTTGACGCAGGGGCGCGAGCAGGGCGCGGGTGGCTTCGTGGCGCGGCGCGCCGAATACGCGCCACACCTCGCCAAGCTCCGCGATCCGTCCGCGTTCCAGTACAAGAGCGCGATCGGCGATCTCGCGGATTACGCTCATCTCGTGCGTGATGAGGATGATCGTAATGCCCAGCTTTTTGTTGATGTCGCGCAGCAGTTGCAGGATCGATCGCGTCGTCTCCGGATCGAGCGCGCTTGTCGCCTCGTCGCACAGCAGGATTTCAGGCTGCGTGGCGAGCGCGCGCGCTATGCCCACCCGCTGTTTCTGCCCGCCGCTCAAGCGGTTTGGATAGGTTTTGCGCTTTTCGCTTAAACCGACGAGATCGAGCAGTTCGCTTACCCGCGACTCGATATGTTCGCGACTTGCCCCCGAAACCCTGAGCGGCAGGGCGATATTGTCAAAAACGGTTTTCGCCGACAGCAGGTTGAAGTGCTGAAAGATCATACCGACGCGCCGCCGCAGAGCCACAAGCTGTTTTTCGTTCAGCGCCGCGATATCTTCGCCGCCCACCAAAACGCGCCCGCTTGTCGGCTTTTCCAGCCGATTGATCACGCGCAGCAGGCTGGATTTGCCCGCGCCCGATCGCCCGATAATGCCGAATATCTCGCCGCTTTTGATATCCACGCTTATATCGTCGAGCGCTTTTACCTCGCCCGCGCTGGAGCGGTAGATTTTGCTTAGCGCCTCTATCCTCACCTCGCCGCGTTTTTCGTTGGGGCGCGCTTGCGGCGCGATCGCCTCCGTTTTTTCGGTTTCGATCGGCGCGATCAGCTCGCTTGTGAGCGCGCAACCAAAGCCCGACGCCGCCGCTATTGAAAAGACCATCTCCTCGCCTACTGATTAAGCCAAGTTAGCGTGTATAGGCGCGGATCGTTGTTGAACCCTTTTTTGAGCGCCTCGCGCACCGATTCCGAAGTTTGATAGATTTCGACGAACTTTTTCAGCGTCGGATCGTCTTTTTTCGCCGTCGGCACGACAAACCGGATAGTGTATTGCTTGTCCTCGATTCCGCCCCAGATCAGCCCGCTGGAAGGATCAAACGCGCCCGAAGCTACGATAAAGTGCGGGTAGCATAGCGCCAGATCGACCTCGCTGATCGTGCGGACAAGCTGAACGCCCTCAACCTCCGTAAAGCGCAGCTTTTTGGGATTTTCGATAATGTCGTCGAGCGTCGATTTGTCGTGCCCGCCGTCCTTTAGCTTGATCAGCCCCGCCTTTTGCAGCAGCAGCAGACCGCGCCCCTGATTAACGGGATCGTTGGCGATCGCCACTTTGCCCTTGTTCGGTATCGTAGCGAACGATTTGTGCTTGCTGGAATACAGCCCGATATTGGACAGCACGCCCCAGCCGATCGGCGTGAGCTTATAGCCGTTTTTGGCGATGGCGTTATTCAAAAAAGGCTCGTGCTGGTAGTAGTTGAGATCGATATCGCCCTTATCGGTGGCGACATTGATTGTAGTCCAATCGGTGAACTCTACCACCTCGACCTCTATGCCCTGTTTTCTTGCCTCCGCCGCCGCCGCCTCGATCGAGTCGCCGTACGCCCCGGGCACGCTTCCTACGCGGATTTTTTCCGCGCCGACCGCTAAACTAGCGAGCGCAAGCAGCGCTAATCCTGATTTGACCAATGTTTTCATTTTGTTTTTCCTTAATGGCAATCGCCGGAAGCGCTAGGCTCGTTTAACCACGCGAGCGAGTAAAGCCGGTTGTCGTAGGCGTATCCTTTATGGATCGCCGCTTTCACCGCTGCGGAGTTTTGATAGATCTCGACGAATTTACGCAAGATCGGATCGTTTTTCTTTGCCTCTGGAACCACGAAACGAACGGCGTACTCTTCGCCCTCGATCCCAGAATAGATCAATCCGCTGGAGGCGTCGAACGCTTTGGACGCGACGATAAAATGCGGATAACCCTGCGCCAGATCAACATCCTGCGCGGCGCGGGCAAGCTGAGGACCTTCCACTTCGACAAACCGCAATTTTTTAGGATTGTCGATAATGTCGCTCAAAGTCCCCTTATCGCCAACGCCACTTTTGAGCTTTATCAGCCCCGCTCGTTCCAAAAGCTGCAATCCGCGCCCTTGATTGATAGGATCGTTGGCGATCGCCGCCACGCCGCCGTTTGGAATCTCCTTGAAGGATTTGTGCTTGAGCGAATACAAGCCGATATTGGGCAGAACGCCGTAACCGATACTCGCCAGCTTGTAGCCGTTTTTGGCGATGGCGTTATTCAAAAACGCCTGATGCTGGTAGTAGTTGAGATCAAGATCGCCGCGATCGGTAGCTATGTTGATCGTAGTCCAATCGGTGAATTCTACTAATTGTGCGTCAATTCCGTGCGCTTTCGCCTCTTTCGCGGCGATAGCGATCGAGTCGCCAAACACCCCCGGGACTACGCCGATTTTGATCTTCGCGTCCGCGCCGAACGCTAAAACCGCCAGCGCGAACAGCGCCAGCGTTAATTTGAGCGGAGCTTTCATTTCGCCCCTTTCGCGGTCGTCGGCGCGTTGCGAACGCCCGCGCTCCAGTGGTAGGGCAGCTCCTCGCCGTTTAGCAGATTCGCGCCCAGCGATCGGTATTTGTACGAAAGCGGATTGTGCGTAGCCAGCGTGCGCGCGTTGCGCCAGTGGCGATCCAAAACCAGCGCGCCGGAAGCCGCGGAGGCGCCGCCCGTTTCAAAGATGCGGCTCGCCGCGTCCAGCGACAGATTGATCACGATCCCCTGCGCGCTCGCCATCGCTCTTTCGGCTTGCTCAAGCAGATCAGGGTTTTCGCCTCCGGCGTCGATCGCTTCGTCCAGCGCGTCCGCCACGCCAAGCGCCGCTACGCGCGCGCCGTACGCCGCGGAAGCGATCTGTCCGATCGCCTCCTGAACCAGCGGATCGTAGCGGGGCAGGGCGGCGGGGGCGTGGCTGAAGGTGCGCGTTCTGGGGCGCACCCACTCGATTGCGTCCTCAAGCGATCGCCGCGCAATGCCCGCGAGCGAGGCAAGCAGCGCAAG
>JAITEA010000116.1 GCA_031282285.1 Helicobacteraceae bacterium | reverse complement strand
GAATCGATCAGCGTGCCGTCGAGATCGAACAACACAGTTGCGGTTTTTGCCATAATTAGCTCCATATTTTGCGAAAGGTTGGCGTGCGCTCCGTAAAAGAGGCTCTGGATTTTGGCGCTAAAAGGCTGAAAGAGGCGTGCGATCGCCCGCGTTTTGAGGCGGCGATCTTGCTTGGTCGCGCCAGCGGGCTAAGCCGCGCGGAGCTTGCGCTCAAAGAGGAGGCGCTAATCGACGATGCGCCGTTTGAGGCGATGATCGCGCGCAGGGAGCGCGGCGAGCCGATCGAATATATCACGGGTTTTGCCGGATTTTACTCGCGGGAGTTTTTGTGCGAAAGCGGCGTGCTGATCCCGCGTCCCGAAACGGAGTTTTTGGTCGATCGCGCGCTTGCGCTCGCCAAAGATTTCGCCGCGCCGATCTTCGCCGAAATTGGCGTCGGAAGCGGCGCCGTGGCGCTAACGCTTTTGGCGCTGGAGCCAAACGCGCGGGTTATCGCGACCGATATCAGCGTAGAGGCAATCGCGCTGGCGGCGAAAAACGCCGAGCGTTTCGGCGTGGCGGATCGCTTAGAGCTTATTTGCGCGAATCTGCTTGAGGGCGTTAATAGCCGCTTTGATATTTTGCTATCCAATCCGCCTTATATTCGCGCCGATTATCCGTTGCCCCGACCGGTATTATTCGAGCCGAAAACGGCGCTGATTGGCGGCGAAAGAGGAACGGAGATTTTAGAGGCGATCATCGCGCTCAAAAAGCCGATATTAGCCTGCGAATGCGGATACGATCAGGAGGAGATTTTGCGCGCCAAACTAGACGAAAACGGCTACAGATCGGTAGCGTTTTACAAAGATTACGCGGGATTGACTCGCGGATTTACGGCAACGCTATGATACATATACGAAACCTATGCAAACGCTTTGGAGAAAAAGAGGTGCTGCGCGGCGTCGATCTGGATATCGTCCGCGGCAAAACGACAACGATTTTTGGCGTGAGCGGCGGCGGCAAAAGCACGATCATTAAACATATAATAGGGCTTTTGACGCCCGATCGCGGCGAGATAGTAGTAGATGGCGTTAAACTGGTCGATCAGCAGTCGCTTTACACGATACGGCGCAAGGTGGGATTTTTGTTTCAAAGCGGCGCGCTGTTTGATAGTATGAGCGTTAAGCAGAATGTGGAGTTTCCGCTGATAGAGCATACGAAATTAACCGCCGCCGAACGGGATAAAAAGATCGTCAAAGCGCTTGAGATTGTGGGGTTAAAACCGCGCGAGGTTATGCAGCTTTTTCCGCACGAACTTTCTGGCGGTATGCGTAAACGAGCGGGGCTTGCGCGGACGATTATTTTGGATCCGCAAGCGGTGTTGTACGACGAGCCAACCAGCGGGCTTGATCCGATCACAAGCGATCGGATCAGCCAGATGATCTTGCGGTTGCAATCGGAACTTGGCGTTACCAGCGTGCTAATCAGCCACGATATCAAAGAGAGTTTCAAATGTTCGGATTATATCGCTATGCTTTTTGAAGGCAAGATCGTGGAATACGGCGACGCCGATACGATCTAGCGATCGCAAAATCCCATTACAAGACAGTTTATCGAAGGCAGCTCGGACGGACCTATAACTTTCGCGGCGGATTAACGCCGTTTGCGCCGCGCTATTTGGTTGGAATCAGGGTAAAAATATCGCGATCGGTATTGTCGCCCAAAGCAAGCTGACCAGAATTGTTATGCCCCGCGCCGTAAACTTTTCCGTCTTTGCCAAGCGCCAGAGTATGCCAAAAACCAGTAGCGATCGCGATAATATTTTTATCGTTCAAAGAGAGCGCTTCCTCAAATATATCGCGGCTAGTTTCCTCTCCGCTATCGCCTAAACCAAGTCCGCCGTATTTGTTGTTTCCCGCCGCGTAAATCTTGCCGTTTTTGGCGAGCGCGAAAGAGCGGGTATTCCCCGCGGATACGGCGACAATGTTTTTGTCGCTTAAATCCGTAATTTCGGTAAAAGTTGCGCGCGCTTTCTCTTCGTACGCGCCTAATCCAAGCTGACCGTATTGGCTAAGTCCCGCGCCGTAAACTTTGCCCTCCTTATCAAGCGCGAGGATATGACTTTCGCCTATGGCTACGGCGCTAATATGTTTGCCGCTCAAATCTTTCACTTCGATAAATATCTTATGTTCCTCTTTTTGTTTGCCCATATTAATCCCGCCATTTTTGTTCCAGCCCGTCGCGTAAACTTTGCCGTCTTTGGCGATAGCGAACGAAGAGCCACCCGCGGTTATAGCGACAATGTTTTTACCATTTAAGGAGGCCACTTCGGTAAAAGCGTCGCGATCGGTATTGTCGCCGAGTCCTAGCTGACCGTATTGGTTATTTCCCGCCGCGTAAACTTTCCCGTCGCTTGTCAAGGCGAGGGAGTTATCATATCCCGCTGATATCGCGACGATCTTTTTGTCCTTAAGCGATGAAATTTGCGTAAACTTGTCGCGATCGGTTTTATCGCCTAATCCTA
>JAITEA010000113.1 GCA_031282285.1 Helicobacteraceae bacterium | reverse complement strand
CTAACGCCTTTCGATTGAACAATCTAACGCGTATAACTATTCCAAACGGCATCGATAAAATCAGCGATCGCGCTTTCGCCTTTAATAAGTTAGAGCGGCTAACTATACCAGACAATATTGTTGAAATCGGCGAAGCGGCGTTTCAAAGAAACTCGCTTACAGGCGTAACGCTGCCTCAAAGCGTACGAAAAATAGGCAGAGCGGCGTTTTACGACAACGCGATTACTAGAATATCGATTGGCAACGGCGTCGAATGCGACAATTACGCGTTTGGGCAGTATTGGATTAGTTTTATCGATCGTTATAATAAATGCGGCAAAAAGGGCGGGACTTATATTTGCGATCAAGCGTCGGAGCAATGGAAACTAAATATCTAACGAGCAACATAATTGGCTATGTAAACGAGAAAATATCCTACGAGGATCGAGGCAAATATAATTTTTGCGCAATCTCTCTATCCAATCACCACTCCCTTCGTCGCTCGTTACGCAAACTATCGCTTTGCCTTCCACTATGCGACCGCAAGGCGCGTAGGCGGGTGCCAATCTATCTCCTAAAACTACCGTAATGCGATCAGCTTACGGCTTAATCATAAACTTTCCGCTTATGGATCGCTCTCTTTCCTTTCGCAAAAGCCTAAAGGCTTTAGCGACTTGCTTTCTTTGCCGCCAAAGAAAGCAAGATAAAGAAACTGCGCGCTTTGAGCCTTATTTCCTTTTCGATCGCTTTTTCGCGTAGCGCGACTATTCCCCTGTTTAACGCTTCGCTTTGCTCGCTAACGGGGATACCCCTTCGTCGCGCTAGACGCTCAATATGCGATCTAAAAGGCGGCTCAAGGCGCGGAGGGAGAATGTAATAAGATTGTTCTTGCTGGTAATCTAAGTCTAATCATAATTCGTAAGGTCTCAAAAGATGGATTCCCGCCTGCGCGGGAATGACGGGAAAAGACGGAACGGGCGCGATCTGTGGGACTGACGAACCCCCCCCCGTTGTCGGGAGGGCTAAGCTATGCTCGCATAGGAGGGCGAAGCGGGGAAACCCCCCTTAATTTCCCCTTATCGGGGGTGAAGCGGCGCGGAGCGACGCTCGCGTATAGGGGGCAAAAGCGGGAGAGGAAGGGGGGGGGGGGGGGATTAGAGGATTTCGCGCTGGCCTTTGCTGTTTTGCTCGCCAAGCACGCCCGTTTTTTCCAATTGCTCGACGATGCGCGCCGCGCGGTTGTAGCCGATTTGCAATCTGCGCTGAATATAACTTATAGAGCTTTTGCGTTCGCTAAGCACGATCTGTTTCGCCTCGTCGTACATCTCGTCGAGCGGTTCGTTGGGATCGTATTCGCCGCTGTTTGCCGCCCCTTCCAGATCGCCGCCCTCCACCAAGAAGCTGTTGTCGTATTCGGGCGCGCGCTGCGATTTGAGAAACTCGACGATCCTCTCGATCTCCTGCTCGGAGCTAAACGGCGCGTGAAGCCGCACCAGACCGACGCTCCCGGGCGGCGTAAAGAGCATATCGCCGCGACCTAGCAGGCTCTCGGCGCCCTGCGTGTCCAATATGACCTTGGAGTCGATCTTACTGCCCACGCGGTAGCTGATACGGCTTGGCAGATTGGCTTTGATAAGCCCCGTGATCACATCGACGCTGGGGCGCTGAGTGGCTACGATCAGATGTATGCCGCTTGCCCGCGCCATCTGCGCCAGCCGCGCGATCGACACCTCCACCTCCTTGCCGCCGCTCATCATCAGATCGGCAAGCTCGTCGATCACCACGACGATAAACGGCAGCGCGTCAAACTTCTCGTCGCGCGCTTTATGGTTGTAGCTTTCGATATTTTTCGTCTTGGTTTTGCTCATCATCTCGTAGCGCCGCTCCATCTCCACGACCATATTGGCAAGCGCGGCGATCGCCTGTTTGGGCTTGGTGATCACGGGGGTGAGCAGATGGGGAATATCGTTATATACGCTAAACTCCAGCATTTTGGGATCGACCATCAAAAGCCGCAGGCTGTCGGGCGAATTGCGATAGAGCAAAGATAAAATCATCGCGTTGATGCCGACGCTTTTGCCGCTACCCGTCGTGCCGGCGATCAGCAGGTGCGGCAGTTTTTTGAGATCGGTTACAAACGGATTGCCCACAATATCCTTGCCCAGCGCGATCGTAAGCTCGCTCGCCGCGTTGATAAAGATAGGCGCGCCCAGCGCCTCGCGCAGGTAGATGGTTTCAAAAGTTTTGTTGGGTATCTCGATGCCGATCACATCTTTGCCCGGAATCGGCGCCTGAATGCGGATCGTCTGAGCGCGCAGCGACATAGCGATATCGCTCTCCAAACTCGTGATGCGCGAAACCTTCACATGCGCGGCGGGCTTGAACTCAAATGTCGTAACGACCGGTCCCGTGTAGGTGCGGACTATATCGCCGTCGATCTTGAACATTCGCAGTTTCTCGAGCAGATCGGCGATTTTGGCGTCGATCTCGTTTTCGTTGATCTCGCTTGGCTTGTTGGATGGCGGCGCGAGAAAATCCAGCGGCGGCAGCACAAAATCTTTCGGTTTGGCGCGCTCGCCCTTCTCCACCTGATCCATCAGCCGCCTGTTTTCTTCCAGCTCCCTGATAATCTTGCTGTGCGATCGGTTCTCTTTGGCGGAGCTTTTCGGCTCGTTTGAGCGATACGGCTCAAGATAAAAATCGTCGTCGTCAAACGCGAGCGCGTTTCGTTTCGCCGCGCCGCCGTTTGCCCTCGGCTCGAAATCGGGCAGGTCGGAGAGCGTCTCGCGCTCTTTGGATCGCAAAGCCATATCGGCGAAGGAGTCTTTGGCTGCCTCCTTGAAGCTGCGCCAGTGGTCAAACAGCCGCGTGTTTGGAAACTTGCGCGCCAGAAACGAGAGCAGATCGATAATGGTAATATCAAACGCCAGCAACCAGCCGTTTACGATCAGGAAAAAGCCGAAAACCCCCGCGCCGACGCTGCCAATAATCGGGCGCATCGCCTCGCACAGCAAAACGCCGACAGATCCGCGATCGAAAAGCAGCGCTTGAAAGATCAGCCCCGCAAAGCAAAACAGCAGCGTAGCCGCCAGCGCCTCGATAAACCTGCGCGTCGAAACCGCCCGCCTGTATCCGCGCCACGCCAGATATACGCCAATCGGCGGCGCGAGATAGACGAGAAAGCCAAACAGCTCCTCGGAGATCTCCGCCAGCTCCCTGCCGTAAACGCCGACTTTGGCGATAGAGCCGACATACAGCGCAATCGCCACATAGACCCACAACCCAACCGCTACAAAAAAATAGGCTTCTCGTTTCACGCTCGCTCTTATGAGAGATAATTTACCAGACTCATACCGTTGATACGGCTTAGCGTAGACAATAACGCCTGATACGAGACGCTCATCTGATTCATCTTCGCCACCGCCGCGCCTATATCCATATCTAGCGTCTCCGATTTGAGCGTTTTCACATTCAGCGTCAGCGCTTCGCTTTTTTCATAGGTTAGCTGCAAAGCGGAGCCGGTCGAGCCAACATCGGTGTGTATTCGGTTGAGGTGATCTAGCAGGTGATCGACGACGGCGATCGCGTTTTGAATGCCGATATTTCTCGCGCCGTTCTCGCTGTTTCCGTCGGGGCGCGTCATACCCAGCCTGACCGCCTCGATCGCCTCCGAAAGCTGATCAAAAAGATTCACCCGCGACTCGTCGATCGTCAGCGCGTTGTTGGACGCGAAGGTAAGCGCGGGCGAGTCGCTTGCTTTCATATCGGTTTGCGCGTCCTGAAAGCTAAAGTTTATATTCGCTTGCGTCTGTCCCAGCGCCGCGTTGTCGCGGAAAAACAGCCGCCCGTCCTCGATATCGACGACAAAGCCGCCGTTTCCCGCCCCGTCGCCAAATGTCGCGTCGATCGCGGTCATTAAATCCGAAAGCGTGTCCGTTTGGCTAAGCGTTACGCTCGCCGCCGCGCCGTTCATATCCGTCCCGTTCAAAACCAGCGCGCCGGAGAACTCGAAACCAAAAACATCGCTTAGCGGTTTGTTGAGGCGCGTATCGCTAAGCGTCCAGCCCTGTTCGCCTTTGACGCCCTTGTAGGTTTGCAGCGCCGATTTATCTGAAATCAGATCGTAGTCGTCGAAGCGGTCGGTGTCCGCGTCAAACAAAGAAACCTGAATCTTGCTCTCGCTGGTCGTTTTGTCTTTGATCGTAAATCGCCCAAGCTCGTCCATCGAGACGCTTGCGCTTTGCTGCGCGTTTTTGAGCGCGGCGTTATACGCCTCAAACGAACCGTCCGCGGGCGTTTCGCCGCTGACGGCTATGTTGATCACATTCATCAATTGCTGATAGGTTACGCCCTTGTGCGTCTGATCGCGCGTCTCCATACCGTCGCTATAGGGCGTCAGCGTCCGCGACTGATAGCCGCTCGCCGTCGTCAAAGCGCCGTTTGAATCGTACAGATCGTAGATCGCGCCCGCCGACGGCTCGATAATCTGATAGGTGCTAAGCCGCCCGTTCGCGTCGGGCGTGTCGCGCAGGGTAATCTCGACTAGCTTGCGCTCGCCGTTAATGTCGTTGATCTCCAGATGCAGCCGTTTTTCGTCCAGATCGCCGCTTCCGCTCACGGCTTTCAATTCGGTCGCGGCGGTGGCGTAAGAGCTGTCGGCGCGGACGATCTGCGACACGCTTGAGGTCAGCGTCGCGCCGCTCTTTTCAAACCGCGCCCGATCGTAGGCGAGCGCGTCGGACGCGCTAAACGCCAGAACCTTCTCGCCGCCCGTATTTTCCGCCGTTATGGTTATCGCGCTCAATTTTGACGGCACAAACAGCTCCGGCGCGGTGTCGGGCGGCGAAGCGGCGTTGTCGAATACGGCGATCGCGCCGTTTTGTATATCCACGTCAAAAGAGCCGCCCAGATCGGCTTCCAGCGCGGTTTTTATCTCGCTCAGCAGATCGCTAACCTTGGTCGAGCTATTGACGGCGAAACTATGCGAAACGCCGTTGATATCGAAGCCTATCCGATCGACGTTCTCGCCCATTACGCTCTGGATCGTATCGGTTTTGAGCGCGATCGCCTCGTTATCTTGCCTGCGCAAGGTACTGTCAAACTTAAACAACCGCTGGTCAAACTGATCCTGCGCGGAGGCGATCTTATCCTGCGTTCTGGCGTAGGCGTAACCGCTCTTGTTGAAGGCGTAGATATGCGCGTTTTCAACCTCGCCAAGCTCGCTTATATCGTCGGCTTTGGTATCGCTGGCGACCATATGCAGATCGGTGAGCATACGCCCGCTTTTGGCGTCTTTGATCTCTATGTTGCCAAGAAAATTGAGGCTGACCTCTACCGCCTGATAGATATTGGTATTCCCCATCGCCCGTCCGATCTGATCCATCAAATCCTGAACGGTGGCGCCGTTTGTCATTTCGATGCGCGCCTTGAAGCTCTCGCCGTCGGGCTTGGAGCCGCGCAGATAAAAGTAAGTCGATTTGCTATCGTCGGGCTGACCGACAAGATCGCGGATCGTATCGCTCGCCGTGATCGGAACGGGCTCGTCAAGCCCCGTCGGATCGTCTTTGCTCATCACGGCGTGATGAAGCTGGGTCTGATTGTATAGCTGCATATTAGTCGTCAGGCGTTTGGCGTAGTCGCTATCGACGCCCTGCGCCAGCGTCAAGCCGTCCACATTGTAGGCGATCTCTACGCCGTCGCCCGCTTGCGCTTTGACAAGCTGATCGTTGCCGTAATAGGTTCCGTCGTCGCCAAAGGGCTTTTGCTTCATATTGGTTCCAGAGAATAGAAAAGAGCCGTTGATCGAGGTGTTCGCCGTATCGCGGATACTGAACATAAGCGCCTCGAGATCGCTGGCGAGCGCGGCGTAGCTGGTGGCGGAATGCACGTCGTTTGCCGCCTGAACCAGCTTGACCTTGAAGCTTTCCAGCGACTTTTTCATCGACGCGATCGCCGCGTCGGAGTTGTCGGAGTGGGTTTTTGCCTTCTGCGTGTTGTCTGAGATCTGCGCCAGCTCGCCCTGCTCGTTGATCAGCCGCAGAACCTCTTGATAGATCGAGCTCTCTTCGTAGCCGTACTTGATTTTCACTCCGCTGGTCATCTGGTTATTGACGCGCAAAAGTTCGCT
>JAITEA010000092.1 GCA_031282285.1 Helicobacteraceae bacterium | reverse complement strand
AGGAAATAAGGCTCAAAGCGCGCGGTTTCTTTATCTTGCTTTCTTTGGCGGCAAAGAAAGCAAGAAAGAGAAAAGATAAGCAAGCGTTGATCGGAAGGCGAAAGTTAAGGAAATGGATTCCCGCCTTCCTCCGCAATTAACGCCGCTTTGCGGCTATTGCTCCGTCGCGGGAATGAGGGAAAAAGGCGGGGGCGGGGGCGGTTAATTTTATTTTTTAGAGCCGCGAACGGCGTTTTTGAGAATCTTGGAGAGCGCGGCTTGCTGTTTGAGCCATTCGCCGTGTTCGATCGCTGGAAAGCCCGCGTATATGCCGCTTTTTTTAATACTCTTGGTTACGCCGCTTTTTGCCGCCACGGTAACATACGGCGCGATCTCGATATGCCCGTTAAAGCCCGAATGTCCGCCCACGACCAGATTGCGCCCAGTTTTGACGCTGCCGGCGAACACCACGTGCGCGGTGATAAGCGAATACTCCCCGATCTCGCAGTTGTGCGCGATATGCACCAGATTGTCGATCTTGGTTCCGCGCCTGATTATGGTTTCGCCAAGCACGGCGCGATCGATTGTGCTATTGGCGCCTATCTCTACCTCGTCCTCTATCACGGCTCTGCCAAGGTGGCGGATTTTGATATGCGTTAGCGATTTGGTCTGCGCGTATCCAAAGCCGTCGCTGCCGATAACCGTTCCGGCGTGAATGCGGACGCGGGAGCCAATTTTGGCGCGGTTATAGATCGTAACATTTGGATATATGGTACTGTCGTCGCCGATCGTAACATCGTCGCCGATATAGACGCCCGCCATAATCAGGCAGTTTGAGCCGATTACGGTATCCAGCCCGATATGCGCCTTGTCGCTAATCTCGCTTCCTTTGCCGATCGTCGCCTTTTTGCCCTCTCGCTTTACCAGCGGCGAGGCGAAAAACGCGGTGGCTTGCGCGAAAGATAGATGCGGATTCTCGCTGACAAGCGTCGCCGCGCTCGCGGGCGCCAAGCGTTTATGCTTGGCGCTAAGCACGACCGCCGCCGCTTTGGTCGTCGGCAGAAATTGCAGGTAGCGATCCGAGCTGATAAACGAGATCGTATCCTCCGTAGCCAAATCTGGCGTAGTGAGGCGCTCGATCTCGCGATCTTGAGCCTCGAGCGTCAAATCAAGCGCGCTCGCGATTTCTGATAGAAGCATATTGCCGCCTTTGACCAATAAAATTTACAAACAAAGCCGACTATTCTAGCGCTATTTACAAAAATAAGCGCCGCGTTATCGCTCCATAGCCACCACGCCGCTTCGCACAATCTCTTTGGGATTATATTTTTTAATCGCCTTCAGAAAATTGCCCACGCGCTCAGGCTCGTCCGCCACCATAGCCACGATGAAATCGTCGCCGACATTGGCGATCTTGCCGTTGTAGGCGCGGCACAGCGCGTCGATATCGCTTAGCGATTCGGCGATCGGGAACTTCGCCAGCGCCATCTCTTTTTCGATGGTTTTATCCCGCTCGTGATCGATAACCTTCAAAACGGGAATCAGCTTATGCAGCTGCTTGACGATCTGCTCCAGCACTCTAGCGCTTCCGATCGTAACGATGCTGATGTGCGAATACTCGCTGTTTGGTATCGGCGCGACGGTGAGGCTTTCGATGTTGTAGCCGCGCCCCGCGAACAATCCGCTTACCCTCGACAAAACGCCGTGTTCGTTCAAAACGACGACGGAGATCACCCTTCTTTCGGTTTGCATCGGGTTACTCCTTGTAATCTAAAATCATATTATATAGGCTGCCGCCCGTCGGAACCATTGGCAACACATTCTCGTCGCGATCGATCGCGATATCTAAGATCGCCGTTTTTTTGCTCTCGATCGCCGCTTTGAGCGCGGGCGCGAACGCCTCTTTTTTCGTTACCCTCGCGCCAAACGCGCCGAAGGCTTCCGCGAGTTTCACAAAATCGGGCTGCGCGCCCAGATCGGTGTGCGAAAGGCGGTTGTCGTAAAAGAAGGTCTGCCACTGCCGCACCATACCCAGATAGTTGTTGTTTAGCACAATATTGATCACGGCTATATCGTTTGACGAAGCGGTGATCAGCTCCTGAATGTTCATCAGGATCGATCCGTCGCCCGTGAAATTGATCACGACCTTATCAGGTTTGGCTTTTTTGGCGCCGATCGCCGCGGGGAAGCCGTAGCCCATCGTGCCAAGCCCGCCGCTGGTTATCCACTTGTTCGCGCCGTCAAAGGGATAGAACTGCGCCGCCCACATCTGGTGCTGTCCGACATCGGTGGCGATCACCGCCTGCGATCCGAGCAGTTTGCCGACCTCTTGAATTACCCACTGCGGCTTGATCGTCTCGCCCTCGTCGTCGTATCCCAGCGGGTGAATGGCGTCGTAGTTGGCTAGGCGCGATCGCCAGTCGCTCAGCCGCGCTTTGTCGAAGTTTTCCGCAAGTTGCGTATGCAGCTCCTCCAGCACGATCTTTAGATCGCCCACGATCGGATAGTCCGCCTCGACGATCTTGCCGATGCTCGAGGGATCTACATCAATATGGATAATTTTCGCGTGTTTGGCAAACTCGCTAAGCCGCCCCGTAACGCGATCGTCAAACCTCGCGCCCAGCGCGATGAGCAGATCGGCTTCGCTGATAGCCATATTCGCCGCGTACGAGCCGTGCATACCCACCATACCCAATAAAGCGGAGTGGTTGAACGGAAGCGTTCCGCGCGCCATCAGCGTTTCCACCAGCGGAATATCGGTCAGATTGACCAGCTTCCTAGTTTCGTTTATCGCGTTTGAAAGCATAACGCCGCCGCCGGCGTAGAAAACGGGCTGTTCGGACTCTCTGATCGCCTGCGCCGCCTTTTGGATTTGGCGCGGGTTGCCCTTTGTCGTCGGCTTGTAGGTTTTCATCGTTATATCGCTTGGATAGCTAAACAATCCGAACTCGGCGGTTATATCCTTTGGAATATCCACATGCACCGGACCCGGTCTGCCGCTTCTGGCTATATAAAACGCCTGTTTTAAGATCAGCGGCAGCTCCGCCACGCTCTTAACGAGAAAGTTATGTTTGGTACAAGGGCGGCTGATACCCACCGCGTCGATCTCCTGAAAGGCGTCCGTGCCTATCAGCGCGCTTGCCACCTGCCCGCTTATGATCACGAGGGGGATCGAATCGGCGTGCGCCGTAGCCACGCCCGTTACCGCGTTGGTAAATCCGGGTCCGCTCGTAACGATCGCCACGCCCACCTTGCCGCTGGCTCTGGCGTAGCCGTCCGCGGCGTGAATAGCCGCCTGTTCGTGGCGGGTTAAAATATGCTCGAAATACTTCTGTTTATATAACTCGTCGTATATGTTCAGCGCCGCGCCGCCGGGATAGCCGAAAACCGTCTCCACGCCCTCCGCGCGCAAAGCCTCGACAATCATCTGCGAACCGTTTAACTCCATCGCGCAGTACTCTCCTTATGCGTTTAAGATAAAATCGCGTATTATATCTCAAAGCCCCTAACTTGATCGTTATCGCCTCTAAAACGCGATCTCGCCTGCGCGGCGCGGGGCGTTATCGTTTGTTTTTCAGGCGTTTTAGCAGCAGCAGTTTATACGCCGCGGGGATAATAAACATAGACAGCAGCGGCGCGCTGATCATACCGCCTATCATAGGCGCGGCGATACGGCTCATAACCTCCGAACCCGCGCCGTCGCCGAACATAATCGGCAATAATCCCGCGACAATCACCGTTACCGTCATCGCCTTGGGGCGCACGCGCTGAACCGCGCCGTATCGCAAAGCCTCGTCCAGCGCTTGGGCGTTGTCGATCGGGCTGGGCGAGCTTTTCAGCGCCGATTTCAGATAGATTAGCATCACCACGCCAAACTCCGCCGCCAGACCCGCAAGCGCGATAAATCCCGTCCCGACCGCCACCGAAAAATCCCATCCGGCGAAGTACAGAAACCAAAACCCGCCAATCAGCGCGAAGGGAACCGTAAGCAGGGCAAGCAAAGCCTCGTCAAAGCGCCTGAAGGCGATATAGAGCAAAACGAATATGATCGCGAGCGTAAAAGGGATCATCGTCTTGAGCCTGTCGCTCGCCCTTTGCAGCAGCTCGAACTGCCCCGTGAAAGCTACGCTGACGCCCGTCAAATCGGCTCGTTCCGCGATTTTGGCTCGCATATCCTCCACGATCGAAACCAGATCGCGCCCGCGCGCGTCGATGTATATCCACGCGCTTGGACGGGCGTTTTCGCTTTTGAGCATCGGAACGCCGCCGCCGATGGATATGTCGGCTATGTCGCTTAGCGCGATCAGCGCTTTGCTGGGCGTTACCACGGGCATATCCCTAAGCGCCGAAACGCTGTCGCGCCAGCTTTGCGGCAGACGGATAATGATAGGGTGGCGGTGCGTCCCCTCGACGCTCTCGCCCGCCTTCTCGCCGCCGATCGCCATCGAGACGATCTCCTGCGCTTTGGCAAGCGTCATATCGTAGCGCGCCAGCTTCTGGCGATCGAAATCGATATTGATATACCTGCCGCCCGTCAGCTTTTCGGCTAACGCGCTGGTAACGCCCTCAACCTCGCGGACTACGGCGGCGATCCGCTCCGCGGCGGCGTCGATCGTCTCCAGATTCTGCCCCGAAACTTTGATGCCAATCGGGCTTTTCACGCCCGTAGAAAGCATATCGATTCGGCTTCGGATCGGCTGCGCCCACAGATTCGCCACGCCCGGGAAACGAACGCGCTCGTCCAGCTCGCCGATTATGTCGTTCAGCGTTACGCCCTCTCGCCACTCCTCTTTGGGTTTGAGCCTGATCGCCGTCTCGATCATCGACATCGGCGCCGGATCGGTCGCGCTCTCGGCGCGTCCGGCTTTGCCAAAGACGCTCTGAACCTCCGGCACGGTTTTGATCAGCCGATCGGATAGCTGCAAAAGCCTCGTCGCCTGCGCGGGCGAGACGCTGGGCAGCGTAGAGGGCATATAGAGCAGATCGCCCTCGGCGATGCGGGGCAGAAACTCGCCGCCCGTTTGCTTGATAGGGTAGATCGTAGCCGCAAGCGCCGCCAAAGCGATCGCGATCACGCTCTTTGGATACTTTAAGGCGAGATTCAGCGCAGGGCGATAGGCGGCGATCAAGGCTCTGTTTAAGCCGTTGTCTTTCTCGTTTGGAATCCTGCCGCGAATCAACGCGATCATCAAAACGGGTATAACCGTTATGGCTAGGATCGCCGCGCCAGCCATCGCGTAGGTTTTAGTGAAAGCCAGCGGCGAAAAGAGCCGCCCCTCCTCGCCCTGAAGCGTAAAGATCGGAATAAAAGAGAGCGTGATGATAAGCAAGCTGACAAACAGCGCGCCGCCCACCTCTACGCAAGCCGAAGCGATCAGCTTCACGCGCGTAGCGCCGTCCGGATCGCCGTATTTGCGCCTGTGGCGCTCCAAAACCTTGTGCGCGTTTTCCACCATCACAACGGCGGCGTCCGTCATCGCGCCGATGGCGATCGCCACGCCGCCGAGCGACATAATATTGGCGTTGATACCCTGAAAATGCATAACGATAAACGAGATAAAAACGCCAAGCGGCAGCGAGGCGATCGCCACGATCGCCGAACGAAAATGGCGCAGAAAGAGCGCGCAAACCAGCGCGACGACGATAAACTCCTCGATCAGTTTGGAGGTAAGATTGGCTATGGCGCGATCGATAAGCTGGCTGCGATCGTAGGTTTCCACAATCTCCACGCCGCTTGGCAGCGATGGTTTCAATTCGTTCAGCCTCGCTTTTACCGCGCCGATTACCTCGCGGGCGTTGGCGCCGCTGCGGATAATCACGATCCCGCCCGCGACCTCGCCTTCGCCGTCAAGCTCCGCCACGCCGCGTCTCATCTGCGCGCCGATCTGGACGCGGGCGATATCTTTCAGATATATTGGCGCCTCGTTTGGATCGCTTCGCATCAAAATCCGCTCGAAATCCTCCAGCGTTTTCAGATACCCGCTAGATCGCACCATATATTCGGCTTCGGCAAGCTCGATCACGCTGCCGCCCATCTCGCCGTTTGCCTGCGAGAGCGCCTCTTTGATCGCGCCAAACTCGATCCCGTATTGCTGCAACTTCGTCGGATCGGGGATAATCTGATACTCGCGCATAACGCCGCCCACGCTGGCGACCTCCGCCACGCCGCGCACGGCGCGAAGCTCGTAACTCAAAAACCAGTCCTGAAGCTCCCTTAACTCCGCCAGATCGCGCTTAAAGCTCCTATCGACGATCGCGTACTCGTAAACCCAGCCCACTCCGGTGGCGTCGGGTCCGATTTTGGGCGTAACGCCCTCCGGCAGTTTCGCCTGATTGAGATACTCCAGCACGCGCGATCGCGCCCAGTACAGATCGGTTCCGTCCTCAAATATGACATAGATAAACGATTCGCCGAAAGCGGAAAAGCCCCGCGTCGTTTTGGCGCCCGGGACGCTCATCAACAGCGTGGAAAGCGGATAGGTGATCTGATCTTCCACAATGCGCGGCGCCTGCCCCGCGTAGCTTGTCTGGACGATGACCTGCGTGTCGCTTAGATCGGGCAGCGCGTCGATCGGCGCGTTTTTGATCGCCCATACGCCGATAAAGGTTATCAGCAAAGCGGCGGTTATAACCAGAAAGCGGTTGTCGATCGACGCGTTGATTACGCGGTTAATCATATTTTTTGAGGCGATCGAGCGCGCCGTTGATATTGGCTTCCGAGTCGATCAGAAACAGCCCCGTCTCCACCACGCTCTCTCCCTCTCGCAACCCCTCGATCGCGCTCATACCGTTGGACTCGGCGATAACTTTTATCGCTTTGGGGACGAAGTAGCCCTCGCTATCGACCACGATCGCGCGGGGCAGAACGCCGTCGTCGATCACGGCGCGGCTTGGGATTAGCAGCGCCCGTTCGCTCTTGATCGACGCTTTTACGATCGCGTTGGCGTTGGGCTTGAACTTGCGATCGGCGTTGGGCAGCTCGGCTCTTAAACTGACCGTTTTGGTTTCTGGATTGACGCTTGGCAGCAGTTTGGCGTTTTTTAGCGGGTATTCCTCGTCGCCGATCAAGACGCTGAACGAGGCGTTTTCGAGGCGGCGCGAGAGTTTTTCGGGGATAAACGCGTTGATCCAGACGGGATCGACGCCGTCTATTACCGCCGCGACGCTCGATTTTTCAAAGTTCATACCCTCGCGCATATTGAACTCGGTCAGCACGCCGTCGATCGGCGCTTTCATAATAAAACGAGTTTTGACGACAAGCCTTTTTTTCAGCTCCTCGATCTCCTCCTCGCTCATACCCGCAAGCCGCAGGCGGTTTAGCGCGGTCTGGCTTCTCGTAACGATATATTCGCTCTGCGCCTCAGCCCACTCGACGATCGTAACCTCGCACAGCGGCGCGCCTTTTTTCGCGTAATCGCCGGTCGTGAAAGGGTAGGCTTTATGCACAAAACCCGCGGCGCGGTGCTGAACGACCGCCTTTTGATGCCCGTTGAAGGCTATGACGGCGGGAAAACGCTGAGAAAAATCAAGCTCGCCGTATCTGACGGCGGCGGTTTTCAGCCCCAGATTCTGCCGCTGCGCCGCGTCGATCTTGAACCCTTCGCGATCCATTTCGTCGGCGTATTTTGGAACCAAATCCATATCCATAAACGGCGAGGGACCGGCGGCGTCAAACTTCACATTGGGATACATCGGATCGTACCAGAAGAGAACCTTGCGATCGCCTTGATCGCCGCTTTGCGCCGCAACCGCCAAACCGACAAGCGCGATCAAAACCAACGCCGTTCTCACTCCGCCGCCTCCTCTAAATTGGAGCTAATCCAAGCGATATTATCAACAATAAGCGCTTATTTTACCTTCTCGATATGTTTGATCAGGCTTACGCGACCCTCTTGCACAAAATCAAACTTAACCTTGTCGCCCGTTTTGATCCCCTTGATCGCCTGCTCGCCGTCGTAGGTAAACCGCATCGTCATCTGCGGCCAGTTCAGCGACGGAATCGGATCGTGCTCGATGGTGAGCTTTTTGCTCTCGCTATCGACAAGGCGCACGAAACCGGTCGCCGCAATGGTTTCGGAGGCGATCGCCGTTTTGTCGAGCGGCGCTTCGTTGTGATGATGATCGGCGCTAAACGCCAGCGGCGCCAACGCGAGTGCGGCGGCTAAGATCAGGGATTTTTTCATTGTCTGCTCCAATTCAAAATGGACAATCATAAGAGCTCTTTGTGAATGCATTGTGATTTAGCGCCCGCTCTCAAACCCGAAACAAGCGGGCAGGGCAGGGCGGGCGAAACGCG